>CAJFQT010000001.1 GCA_904419095.1 uncultured Clostridia bacterium
CATCAATGGATTAAGAAAAATGACATATTAAAAAATGAATATTTATTAGGACTAATAGAATTTGAAGATGGACATTTAGAAGAAGTCCCAGTTAATAATGTAATTTTTGATGACAATAAAATAGAAGAATATTATTTCAAAGAAAGAGAGGAAAAGTAAAGATGATAAAGAAAACAATATATCCAAAAACAGAAAGGGTAAAAATAAGCAGTGAAAATGTATGTGAAATAACAGAAAAATTAGATGGAAGTAATTTATGTATATTTAAATTAAACGAAAAGATATACATAGCACAAAGAAATAATATTTATGGAATAGATGAAATAGACACAAATGAAGTAAAACAAATTATATATAAAGGATTATATGCTTGGCTTTTAGAACATAAAGCATTTTTAGAATTAGAATTACAAGACAATAGCTGTTTATGTGGAGAGTGGATAGGAATGGGAAAACTAAAATATCCAGTAGACGAATTTAAGCAAAGATTTTATATGTTTGCAAAAGCAAATGTGAATCCACAAATGGAATTATACAATTTTAGATATTATCATAGTCTATTTATATATCCGTTTAAAACACAAATTATACCTAACTTTATAGGAGTAGTACCAACAGCTTATAAACTAGGAATAGTACCAGATAAAAATAAACTAGATGAACTATATGCAGCATACTGCAAAAAGACTAATAGAAACGTTGAAGGATTTGTAGTTAATTATAATGACAGGATAAGCAAATATGTAAGAATGAAAAATGGAAAGCTAACAGAACATTTTGATAGAGAAAGTAAGTGATAAAAAAATGAAAATAGATAAAAGAATACAACAAGCAGTACAACTAAGTATAAAAGAAATAAAAATAAAAGAAGAAGTATATAACAATTTAGAGGAAGAAACAAAAGCAATGTTAAAACTAAATAAAGTAAAAGTAACATTTGATGAAAACGTGAAAGAGTTGGAATTTAAATTTAAGTAGGAGGTACAAAAATGTTTATAAAAAAAGAAGAATATAACAATTTAGTAAATAGGATAAATGAATTAGAAAAAAATCAAATTGGACAAGAAGATCTTTACAAATTTTATTTAGAAAGGAAATTAGAAGAAATAAATAGCAAATTAAAACACAAAATTACTTTTGAAGCAAAAGAAAAAGTCACGATTATTACTACAGTAGTAATAATAAAATTAGGAACAAAAACAATAAAAGAAATGCATTTACATGGTTTATATATTAGATTAGAAAAAGAAGTTTTACAGTATTTAAATTCTAAGAATATAAAATACTTTATAAATTTAGATAGAAAACTAACAGAAGCGGAAAAAGAAATAGACAATATTTTAGAAAAAGAAAAATAAAGATGAGGAGGCACAGAAGAATGAAATACATAAAAGAAGATGTAGAAAACATGTTAAAAGAACACTTAAAAAATCAAGCTAAATTGACAGAGATAGAAATAAAAAAAGAACACTATTTAATAAAGTTAGATTATGCAGGAACTGTATATGAAGATGAAGAAAATGAAACGATAGAAAGTATGCAATTACAACGGACAAGATTTTTCAAAAGTTCCTAGTAATACTAATAAAATATCAGACAACGTACTGAACACAGCATTAAATTATAAAAAAGAACAATATCATATAAACAGAGAAGATAGAGAAAGTTTAATAAATAAAATTAATAATCTAGAAACAATAAAAGATGAATTAAACAAAAAAATAGTAAGAGTAGACAACTTAATTAATCAATTATCAGTAGAAGAGAAATACATAATCAAGACATATTATTTTGAAAAATCAAAATGGGATTATGTATCACAACAATATTGCATTGAATTTCAAAAACCAAAATCAATAAATCAACTTATAAATATAAGAAATGAAGCAATAAAAAGTATGTTAGATATACTAAACACGGGCGAGTGATAAAATTGTGACAAAATTGTGATAAAACTTGGATGCAATTTTAATTTGAATATACTATAATTATAATAGCAATTGTATTTGAAAAATACGCTAATCCAAAGTTGCTGATAATACAAGTATAAAGGTTTCTATTTTTAGCCTGTTATAGATTTATTTTATAGCAGACTAGATTATATTGCGGAATAGAGAAGAGGTCAATCTCGCTAGCCTCATAAGCTAGAGGTCGTAAGTTCGAATCTTACTTCTGCAACCAAACCCTTTTAAGATTTATTATATAGAAACAGGGTATTTTTAAGAAGAGTAGACGTTATATTAATGTTTACTCTTTTTAGTTATTTAAGAAAGATTAGGAGGAACAAAAATGAATGATAGAGCAAAATATTTAGCAGTAGATGAAGAAAAGAATAATAGAATACAACATATTAGAGATATTTTTTCAAATATTTATGATGAAATAGAAACAAACTGTAAGCCAAGCAGAGAAACATCACTAGTAATGACAAAATTAGAAGAAGCACAATTTTGGGCTATAAAAGGTATAACAAGGGAAAACTAGTTTTCAACAATTACTAACTATTGTTTATATAGTTAAAGAATTGTGAAATAAATTCTACATACTAAAAGAGTATGTAGGACGCGAGGCGTTGTAAGCAACAGCCTTTTACCTATCTACCAAGAGTAGAAGAGGTTTCTGGAAATGTAATACTAGATAGCTCGTCAGCTGTCTATCTAGAAAGTATTACAATTCCTGTATATTCGAGAATAGTTAAATTGGTATAACAACAGGCTTTGACCTTGTCATTCTTAGTTCGAATCTAAGTTCTCGAGCCAAAGAAGGTGTATATAATGATAATACAAGAAAAATTAGAAAAGTACAAAGAAGAACATTGTAGTAAATGTAATAAGAACATAGATTGTAAAATAATACTAGAAAACGGAGAAATGTATTGTACAGAGGAAGAATAAATATGGAAAGATGTTTAGAAACAAATATAGTATGCAGTAATTGTAATAAATCATGTAAGGATTGTAAGTTGGATAAATGCAAGGAAACAATAAAAATGATAGATAGATTAGAAGAAAAAGAATACGATTTTAAAATTAAGAAGATAAAAGCACAACTTCCACAAATGTGCAGAAATTGTGGACTTTTACAAATATTAAATCTAGATAAACAATTAGTTTATTGTCCGTATAAAATAAAAGATAGATGTATATTGCTATAGAAAAGAGGAATAAAATTGAGAAACATAATTTTATATCATAATAATTTATTAAAATTTGGTGGTGTAGATACATTTGTTTATAATTTCGTAAAAAAAATGTCAAAATTTTATGACATTCTTTTTTTATATACAACAGCAAATGCAGAGAACTTAGAAAGAATAAGTAAATATGTAAAAACAGAACAATATAACAAAAATAAAAAATATGTATGTGATATCTGTATTTTAGCAAGTGCTTGGGGACAATATCCTGACTCTGTAATAGCAAAAAGTGGAAGATATATTCAAATGGTTCATGCAGATTATATTAAAGCTAAAGAAACTAATTTTTATTATCAGAAGTGGTTTAAAACAACAGAACACATAGGAGTATCAGAACATGTATGTAAAATATTTAAGGAGTTATACCCAACCGAAGAAATAACGAGGATTTATAACATTTTAGATGAAACACAAGAAACAAAAACAATTTTAAAATTAATAAGTGCAACAAGAGTAAGTAAAGAAAAAGGCTATAATAGAATGCTTAAATTGGCACAAGAATTAAAAAAAGCAAACATAAAATTCAGATGGACTATTTTTACGGACTTAGAGCTATATAATCAAAAGCCATTTGATTTAGAAGAAATAGTATATATGAAACCTAGCCACGATTTTATGGACTATATAACAGAAGCAGACTATGGAGTACAACTGAGTGATACAGAAGGTTATAGTTATTTTATAAATGAATGTTTGCAATACGGAACACCAGTATTATGCACAGATTTTCCAAGTGCATATGAAAGTGTAGAAGATGGAATCAATGGCTATATATTAGATATGGATTTAAAAAATTTAGATGTAGATAAAATAGTTAATAATATTCCAAAAGATTTTAAGTATAAAGAAAAATGCAGTGAAAAAGATTGGATTAAGTTATTAGATAAAAAAGTAGAAAGGAAGAGAAGCAAAATGTTTAAAGTTATCGCAAAACAAGACTATAAAGATAAAAGAGCAGAGTTAATAGAAGAATACAAAGACAAAGAAATAAAGTATGATGAACTAGGAAATGCTTTAATAAAAGAAGGAGACATTTACATTATATCTAATCCAGAAAGAGCAAAACAAATTGAGGAATCAGGGTTAGCAGTTGTAATAGAAATGAAAGAAGAAAGCAAAAAAGAAAGGACAAAAGAGCCACAAAAAGAAAATAAAGAAAAAGAAGTTAAACAGACAAAGAAAACAACAACAAGAAGAACTGCTAAAAAACCAACAAACAAAAAGGAGGAATAAAATATGGCAAAGATAGAACCAATAAATGTAGACATTGAAGTTAATAAAGAAGAAATAGATGATACAATGCAAAAATTAGAAGAAATTTGTGATGACAGACCTAACATAACAATAAAGAATAACGAAAATGTATATGTAACAATAAACAATTTTAATGAGACAGAAAAAGAGTATCATAAAGAAGAGGAATAGATATGTTATTAAAGTTATGTGCAAGATGTCAAAAGGTTATACAAGCTCCTAATAGATATTGTACTAAATGTCAAGACATTGTTAATAAAGAAATAGAGAAAAACAAACAAAGAAATATGAGCAGATATAATAAGACAAGAGATACAAAGTATAAGAAGTTTTACAACAGCAAAGAATGGAAACTATTAAGAGACACATACAAAGAAAAACATTATTTATGTGAAATGTGTCAAGAAGAAGCAAAGAAAGATAACAAGTACAGCATTCAACTAACAGAAGAAGTACATCACAAAGAGCCAATACAAACACCGACAGGTTGGTTAAGGAGATATGAATGGAGTAATTTAATAGCATTATGTCACTATCATCATGACATACAGCATAATAGATTTAAGAAGAGGAAAACAAAATGAAAGTAAAAGATAAAAGGTATATATATTATCGTGATGTATTAGAATATTTAAGAATAATACTTGGAAAGACAAAAATGACAAAGAAAAAAGAAAAATTAATAAAAGAGAAATATGATAGATTGGAAAATTTATATCAAACTGAAATAGAAAAGCAAATAAATCGATTTAGAAGAGGAGAAAGTAAATGAAAGTAATTAGTTCATTAGTCATAATAGACAAAGATAATGTAAAAGTAATGTATGAATGTGACAATAAAAAGAATACAAAGTGTAAAGGACACAATAATTGCAGAGAATGCAGATATACAACAGAAGTAAAGTATGCTAAAGACATTAAAGAAGAAAAAACAAGAATAGAATTAATTGAAGAATTACAAGAAAAAGATAGAGAGATAGAAGAATACAAGCAAACAATAAGAAGACTAGTTAATGGTGAAAATATATATAATTTTAAAACACTAAATGAAATAAGAAAAATATATAATTTAAAACCAATTGAGTCAAAAATAGTATAAAGAAATAAATTTAGAAGCGGTAGGGGTACATAAAAAAGTATCAAAGGTATGAGTAGAGAACGGTGCGTCCCTCCTCTTTATACAAAAAAGTCCCCAAATTCAATTTTAAGACAGTAAAAATGAAAAGAGGTGTAATTTTATGGCGGGAAGACCAAGAGAACCTATAAACTTAATTATAGCGAAAGGAAAAAAGCATTTAACTAAAGCTGAAATAAAAGAAAGACAAGAAACAGAAATAGCGACAGACCACACAAATGTTGAACCGCCAAACTATCTAGATGAAGAAGAAACGAAAGAATTTCACAGAATATCTAAAATACTGTTGGATATAGGAATTATAACTGAACTAGATGAAGATTGTCTAGCTCATTATATAATTTCAAATGCCAATTATATCAAATATACAAAAAAAATAAGAATACTAGAAAACGAATTATTAAAGGCAAAAAGAAGCGACAAAAAGAATAGATTACTTTCAGACATAGATCAATATTTAGTGTATCAAGATAGAGCATTAAAACAATGTAGAGCTTGTGCAAATGATTTAGGATTGTCAATATCCGCAAGGGCAAAATTAGTTATGCCTAAAACAAAAGAACCACCTAAAAAAAACAAGTTTGAAAAATTCAAGGTGGTAGGTTAAATGATAGACCGAGTAACAGAATACGCAAAGAAAACAGTAGATGAAAATAAAATGGGAGAATTACATATTTTAGCCTGTAAACGACATCTTGAAGACTTAAAAAGACAAGGAACAAAAGAGTTTCCGTACATATGGAACCCAGAAAAAGCAGAAAGAATTTTACAATATGCTGAAACATTAACAATTGGAGAAGGGTTTGAAAAGAAACAAGTAAAGCTAGTTGGAGGGCAGGTGCTGGATTTTGGATGTCCGTTTGGCTGGCTAAAACTAAATGGAAAAAGAAGATTTAGAAGGTCATACAAGTCTATGGCAAGACAAAATGGAAAATCCTTTGAAAACGGTATAAAAGGTACATATATAGGTGGTTTTAGTGGATACAATTACGGAAAATTATTTACAGTAGCTACAAAAAAAAGACAAGCTCGAATTGCTTGGGAAGAAATGAAGAAATTTATAGAAGCAGATGAAGATTTACAAGAACTGTTTGATATAAAAGATTACAAATCATTGATAGTTGCAAAAGATACACAATGTACAATAGAAGCTTTATCTAGAGAAAGTGGACTAGATGATGGATTTAGAGCAATATTTGCAAGCATTGATGAATATCATCAACATCCAGATGCAAAAACGTATAAAGCTATATACAATGGTACTAAAGCTTTAGAAGAAACATTAATAAGCATTATAACAACAAGAGGAGACAAGCTAAACAGTGCTTGTTTCGAAATGGACCAATATTGCATTAATATTTTAAAAGGTATAGTAACAGCGGATGATTTTTTTGTTGATATATATGCTTTAGATGAAAAAGACGATATTTTTAATCCTGAAAATTTAATAAAAGCCAACCCATTTTTAGCGTCTACAAAACAGGGGTTAGAAAACTTAATGACAGATATGCAGACTGCTAGAGATATGGGAGGTAATGAATTAAGAGACTTTATGACAAAGTCTCTTAATTTATGGGTGCAAAACACAGAAGATAGATTTACAAGTCCACAAAAGTGGAAAAGATGTGAAACAGAATTAGAATTAAAAGATTTAGAAGGAAAAAAATGCTATGTAGGATTAGACTTATCAAGTGGCGGAGACTTAACAACAATTGCGATTGAAATACCATTGGAAGATGAAGAATTTTTCATTTTTACGCATTCTTTTATGCCACGAGCAAGAATGGAAGAACATATAGCGACAGATATTGCTCCTTATGATTTATGGGAAAAAGAAGGACTCATAACAGTAACAGGAGGACAAGCAACATATAAAAATGACTACAAATTTATTATTAAATTTTTGAAGGATATTATAGAAGAATATGACTTGAATATACAAGCAATTGGATATGACCCACACAATGCTGACGGATTTTTAGCGGATTTAGAAGAATTTGGAGTGCCACTTCTAGAAATTAAACAATCAGCTAGATTTCTCCATGATGGAACAGAAGACATGCAATTAAATATTGAATCTAGAAAGATAAAATACAACAAAAAAGAAGAACTACTAGGTTACAGTGTTTCAAATGCAAAAATAGTAAGAAATAGTTTTGGAGAAAAGAAGATAGATAAAGAAAAAGACTCAAAAAATAAAAGAATAGACCCAGTTGATGCTGTGATTGATGCACATATTACTCAAATGAAATTTAAAGAAGAGGAAACAGTAGATTACAACAAAGAAATGGAAGACTATTTAGAAAAAATGGGTTGGAATTAGGAGGAAAAAAGTGAAACTTAAAGAAAGAGTAAAGACTGCATATAGAGTATTAACAAATAAAACTAGCAAAGATACAGCAATGCAACAATTAATAGACTTTTTAGGATTACACGATACAAAAGAAAGTGCATTGTCAGAAGCCACATATTTTGCTTGCCTAAAAGTTTTAAGTGAATCAGTAGGAAAACTACCGCTTAAGCTATTACAACACAATGAAGATGGAGGGGTTGTTACTGCAAGAGGACACCCCCTTTATTTTGTATTGCACGACAGGCCAAATCCTTATATGACTTCAACAACGTTCTGGTCAACAATGGAGCAAAATAGAAATCATCACGGAGATGCATATGCGTGGATAAAAGGCGCTGGAAGGAAAACATCACTATGGATTTTACCATCAGAAGAAGTAGAAATCTGGTATGATGACCAAAAAATATTAAGTGATGTACCTGATATTTACTATATTTATTCTCACGGTGGAAAGTTATATAAATTCTCATCTGAACAAATTATACATTTAAAAACATCAAGTAGTTTTGATGGAATAAAAGGTATACCTGTTCGAGAACAACTAAAATCTACCATTAGTGGAAACATAAAATCACAAAAAATGTTAAATCAAATGTATAAAAGCGGATTTACAGCTAAGGCGGTTGTTCAATATACAGCAGATTTGTCAGGCGAAAATCTAAGAAAATTTAAAGAAAAAATAGAAGATTTTGCTGGTAGTGACTTAGATGATAAAGAGGTAAAGAACATAATTCCAATTCCAGTTGGAACCACTTTAACACCATTAAATGTTAAATTAGCAGACAGTCAATTTATAGATATAAAAAAATATAGTGCTTTACAGATAGCATCTGCATTTGGAATAAAACCAAATCAGATAGGAGATTATGAAAAATCTAGTTATGCAAGTGCTGAAGCACAGCAATTAAGTTTTTATGTAGATACATTATTATATATATTAAAACAATATGAGGAAGAGTTAAATTATAAACTGCTATCAAGAGAAGAAATCAACAACGGATACTACTTTAAATTTAACGTAGCGGTTATATTAAGAGCAGATTTAAAGACACAAATAGAAACATTAAGTCAAGCAGTATCTAATTTTATATACACACCAAACGAGGCAAGAGCATTACTAGATAAGCCAGCAAAACCAGGTGGAGATAGACTACTTGGAAATGGTGCTAGTATTCCTGTTGAATTGGCAGGAGCACAATATACAAATCTTGAAGGAAAGGAGGAAGAAAAACAATGGATGGAAAAGACAATAGAGAAGATACTGACAAAATTGTTGAAGAAGGTGTAATTTGCAAATCAGTAGGAGTTGAAAATCAAGAAGTTACAGACGAAGAACTTAGAAAAATTAACAAATTTACACTGACTCCTTTAAAAGCAGATGAAGTATTTACGTTTAAATTAATAATGGGAGATAACGAGCTAGATGATAGGAATTACGAGCCATTCAATTTAAATGCTTTAAAAGATTTGCAAAAATTATACATTGGGAAAACAATGATAAAGGACCACAGAAGAACAGCAGATAATCAAATAGCAAGAGTATATGATACGGAATTAGTTCAAGACAGTAGCAAAACAGCAAAATCTGGGGAAATTTATACAAAATTAATTGCAAAATGCTATATGGTTAAAACTGAAAAAAATGCAGACCTAATTTCTGAGATTAAGGCAGGAATAAAAAAGGAAGTATCAACAAGTTGTAAACCTAAACGTGCAATTTGCTCTATATGTGGACTAGACAACATGAAAAACTATTGCTCACATTGGTGGGGAAAAGAGTATGAAACAGCAGAAGGCAAAAAAACATGTTATTTTACCCTAGATGGAGCAAAAGAAGCATATGAAGTATCTTTTGTAGCAGTTCCAGCACAGCCACGAGCAGGAACTACAAAAAACTATGGTGGCAAAGAAATTAAAAAAGAAAAAAATAACGAAGAAGCAGAGATTGATTTAAAAATCAAAAATCTAGCTTCTTTTTTATTTACAGAAAAAGAAAATTTGGAGGTATGAAAATTATGAACAAAAAAATGAGAGAATTATTAGCAAAAATTGAAAGCAAACAAGCATTAGCAAAAGGATACACAGAAGGAGAAAACAAAGACTTAGCAAAAGCGAAAGAAATTTTAGACGAAATCGACAAATTACAAGAAGAATATGAAGTTGAAAAAAGATTATTTGAAAACGAAAAAGAAGCTGCAAAATTAAATGAAGAGGATGTAGCAAAAATAGAAAAAAACATAGCAGAGAAGAAAGAAAACAAAGAAGAGGAAGATTCTGTACAAAAATTTGCAAAACAAATTAGAAATATTGCAAAAGGATTAAACGAAGGAACACCAGCAGATGGCGGTTACACAGTTCCTGAAGATATTTCTACAATGGTAGAAGAGAGAAGAGAAGCGAAAGCTTCTTTGATTGATTTAGTTAGTGTTGAAACAGTAACTACTAACAAAGGTAGCAGAACCTTTAAGAAAAGAAGCCAACAAAAAGGATTTACAAAAGTTGGAGAAGGTGGAAAGATTACATCTACATCAACACCACAATTTGAAAGAATGGATTATGTAATTTCTAAATATGCTGGATATTTACCAATTACAAACGAATTACTAGAGGATACAGACACAAATATTGTCAATATAATTGTTGAATGGCTAGGAGATGAGTCAAGAGTAACAAGAAATAAGATTATTTTAGACTTAATTAAAACTCAAGACGAAGTTAAATTGAATGGATTAGATGACATTAAGAAAGTCTTAAATGTAACTTTAGGTAGTGCATTTAAATCTACATCTGTAATTGTTACAAATGACGATGGTTTACAATACTTAGATACATTAAAAGACAATGATGGAAAATACTTATTACAACCAAACCCAGCTAATCCAATGGAAATGAGATTATCTGCAGGAGCAACAACAGTACCTGTAAAAGTAATACCAAACGCAGACTTAGCAACAACTTTAAATAAAATTCCATTTATAATTGGAGATTTAAAAGAAGGTATTAGATTCTTTGATAGAAAACAATTAACTATCAATACTTCTAATGTTGCCGCAATCGGAGAATTGAATGCTTTTGAAGAAGATTTAACATTATTCAGAGGCATTGAAAGAGAAGATTGTAAAATAAGAGATGAAGAAGCTTTTGTAAACGGATATATTAGTACAGTAGCAAGTGTATAGGAGGTAGCTTATGGAAGAATCAATACAAAAACTTCTTAAATTAGCAAAAGAATGTTTAAGCATAGTTGATTCTTCCACTTTAAAAGACAAGGAAATCACTATGCTTATACAATCTGCTATGTCTGACTTAGAAAGATTAAAAATAGATGTAAAGGGACACATAGAAGATAATCTAGTAAAAAATACAATTATAATCTATGTTAAAGCTCATTTTGGAGATGGAGACATGGATAAAAGAATCGAATATCTAAAAAGATATAAAGCTAATTTAAGGGAGTTGCAGTTTTCAGAAGAATATAAAGTGAAGGGGGTAGATAGCAATGCGTGATATTAGTTGCAAGTTGTTATCTACAACTTATAAAAAAAACGAAAAAGGTGTCTTAATGCCTGTTGAAACAACAGAGAGAGAAATACCTATCATAGACGAGGAAGATGTATATGCAAACGAATATTACCAAGCAAATCAACAAGGATACAAACCAACTCTAAGATTAGTTATAAGTACTTTAAATTACCAAAATGAGGGCGAATTAATATATATGAATACTAAATATACTATAATTCGTCCTCAAAAAAGAAATGAAGATGAACTTATATTGGTATGTGAAAGGAAAATAAAAAATGTCTAGTCCTATTAAGATTGAAAATCTACAGAGTGAAGTTATGAAATATTTAACGGATTATGTAGAAGATATCGAAGAAGGTGTAAAAGAAACGACAGATAGCATATCTAAAGAAGCCGTTAAGGAAATAAAGCAAAAATCTCCTAAAAGACAAGGAACACGAAAAAATCCTTATTGGAAAGGTTGGACAAAGAAAAAAGATAGTAAAGGTAGAAGATATACAATTAAAATTTATAACAAAACAAATTATCAGTTAACACACCTATTAGAAAATGGACATGCTACCAGAAATGGTGGAAGAACTAGAGCACAACCACATATAAAGCCAGTAGAAGAAAAATATAACAAGTTATATGAGCAAGAAATAAAAAAAGTAATAACAAGGAGGTCTAAAGCATGACATTAGAAGATTTAGATACAAGATGTAAACAGGAAGAAATACAATATGCTTATGGAGCTTTTCAAGAACCAGTTAGTCCTCCACATTTAGTGGCATTAGAAACAGAAACAGATAACTTTATGGCAGACAATAAAGTTTTTAGTAGAAAAGGTAGAATCCAATTGGATTTAACTATGGATTATATGGATTTTGGTTTAATAGACAAAGTCGAAAACAAAATTTTATACGATGTATGTTGGAATAAAACAGAAACAACTTATTTGTCAGATGAAAAAGTCTGGCAAATAAGTTATTTTTTCGAAATTTAAAAAAGAAAGAGAGGAATTTTAAAATGGCAGGAGAAACAAAAAACAAGGTTAAATTTGGATTAAGCAATGTACATATTGCAAAAATTACAGAACAAGATGGAGAAATAACTTATGGAACTCCATTTCCAATGCCTGGAGCTGTGAGTTTAACAGCAGATCCAGAAGGAGACACAACACCATTTTATGCAGACAATATTAAATACTATATTGCCGTTGCAAATAATGGTTGTACAGGAGATTTAGAAATAGCGATGACTCCAGAGGAATTTTTAACACAAATTTTAGGACAAGAAAAAGATACAAATGGAGCTCTAATTGAAAGTTCTAACGATGTAAATGCTAGATTTGCATTAATGGGAGAAATAGAAGGAGACGCTAAAAAAAGAAGATTTATATACTATGATTGCACAGCAACAAGACCATCTGCTGAAATGAATACTATAGAAGAAAGTAAAGAACCACAGACAGACACAATCTCTATTACAATGGCAGCTAGAAGCTCTGATAATGTAATAAAAGCTGTAATAGAACCAAACGAAACAAATCAAGATGTGTACGATACATTTTTCAAAAAAGTTTATGAAAAAAATGCAGCAGCAAGTGTATAGGAGGCAAATATGAGAAAAATTAATATTTGTGGACATGAATATGAGATAGAGTGTAATGCTCTATCTTACATTCAGTATAGAAAAATATTCGATAAAGGAATTTTTGAAGATATACAAACAATAGAAAATTTTGTATCTTTGCAAGTTATAATGGCAGATAAGTTAAAGAAAGAAAATCCAAAAATAAGCGATTCTGAAATAACTAAAGAACTCTCAAAAATAATGCTTAATAATATAGACGAATACATAGAAGCAGTTACAAGAATAGCTTATATTTGTATTTATACAGCAAATAAAGAAGTAGGAAACTATGAAGAATGGCTAACGCAAATAGACAGAATAAATACAAACGACAAGTGGATTGTAGAGGTAACGGAATATGCCGTAGCTTGCTTTTGTTGACGAAGAAGTCTTAAAAGAGCTAAAAAAGCAAAACTATGGTAATGACAGTAAAGAAGATTTATTTCCAGAACACGCATTTATAGCAACTTGTTTAAGGATAGGATTAAATTTAAAAGACTTAGAACATTTGACATATGTAGATGTGTTAAAAATATTTTTATCACTTTCTGGATATAGAACAAATTCAAACGAAAATGGTATCAGAATGGCAAGTCAAAAAGAAATAGATAGATTATTAGGATAAGAGGGTAAAACCTCTTATTTTTCTGTATAAGGAGGATAAAATGGCAGGAACAATAAAAGGAATAATAGTCGAAATTGGAGGAGATACATCAGCGTTACAAAAAGCATTAAGCAAAGTAAATTCTGCTACATCTAGTTTAAGCAAGGAATTAAGAGGGATTAACTCTTTGCTTAAGCTAGACCCCTCTAACACAGAATTATTAGCACAAAAACAAACAGTGTTAGCAGAAAATATAGATAAAACAACGCAAAAACTAGAAGAATTAAGGAAGATACAACAAGAAGCAGATGAAAAAATAAGAAACGGAGGAGAAATATCTCAAGAAAATTATAGAAATCTGCAAAGAGAGATAACAAGTACAGAAAACAAGTTAAAAGATTTACAAGTGCAAGCTAGCAAATGGACAACAGCAGGACAAAGCATAGAAGAGTTTGGCAACAAAATAACAAAAATATCTAGCAAATTGGACAACTTAGGAAGTACATTAACAACTACATTAACATTACCAGTTTTAGCAATAGGAACAGCAGCAGTAACAACAGGAAATGATTTTGAAGCACAAATGTCTAGAGTACAGGCTATTGCAGGAGCGACAAAAGGAGAATTAGAACAATTGACACAGCAGGCAATGGAATTAGGAGCAGAAACAACATTTAGTGCAAGTGAAGTGGCAGCAGGAATGGAAAATTTGGCGAGTGCAGGATTTAGTACAAATGAAATAATGAATGCAATGCCAGGTTTATTAGATTTAGCAGCAAGTTCTGGAGCGGAATTAGCGACAGCCTCTGAAATTGCAGCAAGTGCAATAAGAGGTTTTGGACTAGAAGCAAGTGAAGCAGGACACGTTGCAGATGTATTTGCAGAAGCAGCAGCAAGGACAAATGCACAAACAGAAGATATGGGAGAAGCGATGCAATATGTAGCACCTGTTGCAAAAACTGTAGGATTAAGCATAGAAGAAACCGCAGCTGCAATAGGAATTATGTCTGATGCAGGAATAAAAGGTAGTCAAGCAGGAACAACATTAAGAAGCGGACTAGTAAGAATAGTAAAACCAACTAAACAAGTTAAAGAAGCAATGGAAACATTAGGTGTAGAATTTTACGACAATAATGGAAAAATGAAATCTTTAACGCAAATTATAGATGAACTGCAAAAAAGTACAGCAGGATTATCTGATGAAACAAAAAATCAAGCATTAGCACAAATATTTGGAACAGAAGCATTATCTGGAATGCTAGCATTAGTAAATAGAGGTGCAGGAGAATTAGACAGTATGACTAAATCTTTTGAAAACGCAGATGGTGCAGCAGAAAAAATGGCAGATACAATGCTAGACAATACTTCTGGAGCATTAGAAAGCTTAAGTGGTTCTTTTGAGAGTGCAGGAATTGCAATACAAAAAGCACTAGCACCAGAAATTAAAGATTTGGCTAAATGGATTCAAGATTTGGTTGACGATTTTAATAATTTGTCTGATGAAGAACAACAAAATATAATAAAAACTGTAGCTCTAGTAGCAGCAATAGGACCAGCGATTAAGATATTATCTAAGTTAGGAAGTGGAATTGGAACAGTAACAAAAGGAGTAGGAAAATTCTCGCAATCAATAGGGAAGACAATACAAAGCATGAAATATAACATTGAAACTGCAAGTACATTAAAGTCTAGCTTTAGTTCTATGTTGGGACCGATTGCACTAGCGACAACAGCTATAGCTGGAGTAACAGGAGTGCTAATAGCTCTCGAAAAGTACGCTAACAGAAATGTAGATGCAATAGTAAAAACAAGAGAAGAGATTCAAAAAGAAATAGAAGAAAGAAACAAACTTATTGAAACGCAGAAAGAACAAATGAGTTCTAATTTAGCAGAAATTGATAATAGTCAGGATTTATATAATGAATTAAAACAAATAACTGACGAGAACGGAAAAATTAAAGATGGATATCAAAAAAGAGCAGAATTTATAATAGGAGAACTAAGCAAAGCATTAGGAATTGAAGTTGATTTAAATGGAGATCTAATAAAAAATTACAAAGAATTACAAAAAGAAATTGATAAAACAATATTAAAAAAGCAGGCAGAGATATTTTTAAATGCAGAAGAAGAGAGGTATGCAGAAGCTATACAAAAGCAAAATGATGCATATGAAGAACTTGTAAACCTACAAGAAAAGTTAGCTGATGCAATAAAAAGAGCATCACAACCAGAAGGGGATTTTTTTAGAAATCAAGAGATTCAAAAGGCTAAATTAGAAGTTCAACAATTAGGACAAGCAATAGAAGAACAAAATGATTTATTGAATGATTACTCCGAAGATGTGGCAGGATATGAATATGACAAGCAGCTTATGCAAGAAAATACTAGTGAATCTTTACAAGAATTAATAAATAGAAATAAGTTTGCATACCAAAGTGAATCTTTGACAATAGAACAGGAAACAGCAAAACAGATAGGGTTTTTGAGCAATGAAATTGCAAGAAATAAAGAATTATATCAAGAAAATATCAACAATCATAATAAAGCAAATGCGGAAATGTATGCGAATCAGATAGAATCCAATCAAAACCAATTAATAGAGCAAGCAAAACATTTAGGCACAATGATTTCAACAACAAAAGAAATTACTCCAGAAATACAAGAAGCATTTAAAAATGTTGCTAGTGTGAGTGTAACAGCTTTCAATGAATCCATAAAAGACTTACCGCCAGATGTACAACAAAAATTAAGGGAAATTACAGGTATTGTAGATACAAGTAATGAAACATTAGTTACTCCAAGTTTTTTTAGCTTAGGAGAGAATGCGAAAACTAATTTTAACAGTCAAGTAGCTTTAATGGAAAATGGAGTTGACACTACATTAAACAATGTAAATGATAAAATAAAAACTAATACAACAATACAAGATTCGACCAAGACGTTGGGACAAAACATGACAACAACTCTTAATGAAAATGCAAATGGAGAAGAAAGTGGCAAAAACTTTGTAGAAGGAGCAAAAGATGGTGTAAATAACAAAGGAAGTCAAAAGGGGTTATTTAGTGTCATAACAGCATTAGGTAAGGGAATGATATCAGCTCTTAACAGCAGTTTAGATGAGCATTCTCCTTCAAAATTAACAGAAGAAAGCGGTATTAATTTTGTAAAAGGGCCAATATTAGGAATAAAAAAAGAAAGAAAAAATTTACTAGATGAAATTAATCAACTAGGAAACGAAGCGGTAAGAGAATTTAATAAAACAGTAAATCCAAACGCTTTAAATATAAATGCAATGCAAAGTAAATTGAGTAAAAATGTAATAGATAAAACACAGATGATATTTACAACACCAACATTGAATATCTATACTCAAAAAGATGTAAATATAAGAGAAATTGCAGATGAAGTAAATAGAATTTTCGGCTCTCATTATTAAGATAAAAAAAGTTAAAAAATATATTATTTACATTTTTCGACATTTAATATATACTTTGTTTAAAGAAAAGGGGGAAGTTAAATGTCAAATCAAGAAAATAATGTAAAATTATCAATTTATCAAGAATGGTGGTTTTGGCTGATTATTGCACTTATAGTTTTATTTATTTTGTATTTAGGAACAGCCAAAAATAATAAAACACAGCAGACGTTAGCGGATAATCAAGTTAATAACAATTCTATAATAAGCAATGAAAATAAAATAACAACAAATCCATATAAATCAACGCAAGATTATAATGGTACATATTCATTTTCATTAAGTAGTGACAACGGAAATGGAAATATGTTCTATGCAATAGGTGCAATAAACTTTAATGGAGAAAAGTGTAAAATAAAATATGAAAGATTAGGAGACACACTTTCTTTTGAAAATACAGTGGAATGCGAAGGTTTTTGTGGCATAAATAAAAATGATAATTCTGCATTTTATTTTACTATAAAAAATAAAAATGATGAAGAACTATATACCTATAAATGTACTTATATAGAACGAAATTTAGCTTGTGAACTAAAAAGTACATTTGATTTAGCAGGTTGCACGAACAATAAATTGGATTTAATATACGTAAATGACTCTCAAGATATAGATACAGTCTACAACAATATTGTCAGTCAAGAAAAAGCAAAAAGAGAAGTAGAAGAAAAAGCCAAGAAAGAAAAAGAAGAAGCAGAAGAAAAAGCAAAGAAAGAAAAAGAGGAAGCAAATTTTAAAGCAAGTTGCCAAACATATACATTTGAACAAATGGCAAGAAATCCTGATAATTTTAAAGGTACAAACGTAAAAGTAACTGGCGAAGTAATACAAGTACTTTATGGTTATGATAGTGTAGATATAAGAATGAATATTACTAAAGAAGGAACATATTCAACATATTATACAGACACCATATATGTTACATACATACCTGAAGAAGGAGAAGACAAAATATTAGAAGATGATATAATTACGGTTTATGGAACTTCTCAAGGAGATTATTCATACACTAGTACGATTGGAGCACAAGTAACATTACCATTAATTTCAGGAAAATATATAACATTAAAAAACTAAAAGAGGACACCGATTTACAGGTGTCTTTTTTGGAGGGAAAAATGGTTAGAGAATTTAGACTAGTAAATGAAAAAGGACAAGAATATTCTTTAATGGACATAGAAAATTATTGCCTATTAACAGACCCTTCTGGATTAGGATATTCTTATAGCACAGAATACGAGCAAATCGATGAAACTTTTTTTACTAATTTAAGAAAATTAGCGCAAGGACAAATAAATGGAACAATAAATTGTCTGTACTATGATAATTACAGAGCATTAGTAGATTTTATAGAAAGTTCTGAAAGTCTAAAGTTTGCTTGCAAGATTCCGTATAAAAGTGGTCAAAAAGAATATTTTAAAGATGTGAATATACAAAGCATAGAAAAAACACAAATACAAACAACTGGAACTATATCAGAACCAGTTGTTTTTGATTGTCTGAGTCTTTGGTACGAAGAAAATACAACAGTATACACAATAGAACCTGTTCAAAACGAAATTAGATGGGATTTTAGATGGGACAGCAGATTTACAGATTATAATACAAGAAACTTGCAGTTTATAAACAGAGGACACATAGAAGCACCAATTCTGGTTGAATTTGATGGAAAAGTAATAAATCCTAGGATACAATTATATGTAGAAGGAAGATTATATCAAGAACTAAAGTTTAACATAACAATAAACGAATACGAAAAATTATTGTATTGTACAAAAAGAAATGAGTTCTATATAAATAAACAAAATACAGACGGAACATTAGAAGATTTATATAGCTTAGATGTAATACAAGACTTTGCAAACATAAATGAAATAATCAGAATACCGAAAAATAAATCTTGTGAATTAAAACTAACTGCAGATAATGATGTATTAAACGCAAAAACAACAGTATGGACATATTACAAAGCTGTATAGGAGGTGCAAAAATGAATGATTTAACAATACATTTTAATGAGCAAGACTATATAGCTACATATAACGAACAAACAGGATTTTATGAAGTTAATTTACAAGCACCTGCAGAAGGCGGAATATATGATGCAGACATAGAATTTATTGATTTATTTGGACAAAGTTATGAAGATACACAAGTAATACAAGTATTGGCACAAGAAGAAATAAAGATAGAAACAAATGAAATATTGATGTGGATATTTGATTTTAGAGATTTTACTATAAAAGATATAGTGGAACTAAGTGATTATGAAATAAATATAGATGAAGAAACAAATATAACATCTTTAGCAAGAGTGTTAAAAAAGACAACTGCAGAAGCACAAGATATTATATTTATAAAGAAAAATGGGAAAATTGTATATTGGGGTATAATAGACAAAATAACAAATGAAGATGGTAACAAAGTATATGAGTATACTTTAAAATATATAACAAATATGTTTGATGAAGAAGTAGAATCTAATTATGAAGAAGGAGTAGAAGATTTAATAAGAACAACAGGAATAGAAGATTTCTTACAAAAAACAATACAAGATCACTTTATAAGTAATGAAGACGACTTTGTAAATAAAAAGTATTTAGAAGTTAGAGCTTTGACACATACTAAGTTAGAAACAAGTATAACAAATATAGAAAACGGAATTTATAAATTTCATACTTGGATGACAAATTGTACACAAAATTACGATATTGTGTACGATTTTTTTATCGAGAATAAAAAGTTAATAATGACAATAGCAAAAAAAGAAGGACAAAAGGAATTAATAAATGTTAATGCACAACCGATTTCTAATTACACAGAAGTTTTTGAAACAAAAGTAATAGCGAAAGTTGTTGTAAAAACAAAAGAAGAAGGAAGATATATATTATATTTGCTTAACGATAGAACTACAACAACAGATATGAACAATAAAAATAGAGCAAAAGGAACAACAAAAAGAGTTTACACAGAAAAGATGAAAGATGCAAGACAAACAGCGTTAGATGTATTTAAGCAAAATTCTTATAGTCATAATGTTACTTTTAAGATGCTAGATAAGTATATAAAAATAGGTACACCGATTGCAATAAAAACAAAAGAAAATGTTATTCTAGATACTTATATTTCTGCAATAAAGATAACAAAAAATAAGTTTATAGAATACACATGTGGAAATATAAGAATTAAATTTATAGATAAATTATTGAAAGAAAGAAAGAGGTAAATAAAATGTTAAAAGGACACGTTTTTAGTAAGCAAATTTTTGAAAATCCCATATTTGCTTTATGGATAGATACTTTACTAGATGGAAAATGTGGAATAGGACCTTATAAAAACCAAATGAAAATAACAAAGAGCGGAAATACTTTAACGGTAGCAAGTGGAACTGTATGTATAAGAGGAAGATTTATTGAAGAAGATACAAGTACACCAATTGTGGCAGGAACAGATAACGCATATTGTATCTTAGCAATAGAAGTTAATTTAGATAAAGAAAATACAGAAAGTCAATTAAATCAAGTTTCTTACAAAATAATAAAAGGATCTAGTAGTTATCCAACACTAACGCAAACAGATATAGTAAAAAACAACGCAGGAATATATCAATACGAATTAGCAAGATTTAGAACAAGTAGCAGTGGAATAACAGATTTTCAAGACAGGAGAACGTTTTTAGATTTTAATAGTATATACACACAAATACAAACAGAATATAGAGCAATTTTAGAAGAACTTGAAGAAGAATTAGCAAATGTAAAAGATGGAAGTGCTTATAAATTAAAAAGCGATTTTGCTAAATTAGAAGGAAACTTTACAGTAAATCAATCTAGCGTGGGCTCTAAAACGTTAAATTACCCATCTGGATTTACAAAAGATAACTGTGTAGCTATTGCTTGCGGAATAGATGCTGTAGCAGGGAAGGGATATAACTATGTAGGACAGTATAATGATAGCTCCGATGGTTTAAATAGTTCTTTTACAAGAAGACTTAATTTACGGAGACAGTAATATAACTCTAGTTGTTAGAAATCCGAACTCTTCTAATTTAACTGTAAAGTACAGAATAGTCCTGATGAAGATATAGGAGGAAAATATGACAAATAAAATAACAGAAAAAATATTAGAACCAAACAAGATTTATGTGCGGTTCTAATTTTTTGTTGAAAATTAAAGTTATACGACAAATTAAATATAGAGAAATAAAAGTTAAAAAAGTAAAAGAATTAAAACCTTTTACAGTTGCAAACTTGAAAGGAGAATAAGATGAAACAAAGCGAAAAATATGGTTTTCCGATTTTTGAAGATGAAGATAATGTAGAACTAGATAAATATACAGAAGAACTAACAGAAAAATTAGAAGACTTAGAAGATACAGACAGAGAAGAAATAAACAACATCTACAAAGATGTACAAGCAAGTAAAATACATTATGAAACAGAGCAAGCAAAATCTCTTTACATAGACGATGCTACAGACTCAAGAGGAAAAATAAAAGTTGAGGGGAATGTAGAGCAAGAGACAAGCTTATATAACGGAGCATTAGAACAAGGAGGTTTATCTGCGAGTGGAACTGATGTTGATGCAAGTAATAGAATAAGAACAGCAGACTATATAGAAGTAAAAGAAAATACAGAAATAAAAGTTTTAGCTGATGGTGCAAATCAATATCTTTTAGCTTTTTTTAGCACCAGCAAGGAATACATGTCTGGTTCTGATTGGACTAATTTGGGTACAGGAATAACAATTATAGCAAGTGCAAAATATGCAAAAGTAATACTTAGAAAAACAGACAATAGTACTATAAATGTAGCAGATATAAGTAATTTTGTTGTAGGAGATACACCTTCTATATATTATCCTTCTAAAATTATAGCTTTAGGAAGTAATAAAAACGAATTACATATGCAAGAAAAAGAATATACTGCAGTTGGTATAAATGTAACTCAAAAAGAAAGTAGTTTACAATTAAATGGAACAACTACAAGTGCAGCGAATTTATTATCTGGAAATTTTGTGGACATAGGTAGATTTAAAAAAGGAAAACACATATTAAGCATTACAGAAAAAGGAAGTTTTGAAAGAAGTGGAAGCTCTGATTTTTCTTTTTCTATAAAAGAAAAAAATAACACTTCAAACGTTTGTGCAAATATAACAGGAGCAAATTTACAAGGCGGTAAAAGTTCTTTTGCTTTTGAGCTAGATGAAGAAAAAGACTTAGTAATACAAATGTTTGCAAATGCATCTAACATTGTTTTTGATAATTTTGAAATGCTTTTAAAAATAGAAGAAGGGGAAACAGCAACAAGTTATTCTCCATATCGGACAAGGCAGCACAGAAATAATAGATATAAATAAAAACTTATATAAACCTGTAGCATCAAGTTTAACAAAAAGTGGAATAACGTATGAAATAGACGAAGAAGGAATTGTGACTATAAATGGAACAACAACAGCAGAAACAGACATTTATATAATAAGAGCAGATTTAAACAATATAATAAAGAATGTAGGAGGAAAAAAGGTTACTCTTAAGGCATTTAATAGTAACTTTACTTTGTATGGACAGGTTACAAGTGGAAGATATATACAAGCCACGAAAGATTTAACAGATGCAGAAACAGAAATAGTAAATAGTTTTATAAGAATACCTGCTAATACGGTTTGCAACAATTTAAAAGTATATCCGCAAATAGAGATAGCAGAAGGAACAGATTATGAAGAACACAAAGAGCAAAAAGTAATACTAGATATACAACAAGAAATGCTAACAGGAGACTATTTTGATTTAGATAGAAAGAAAGAAGCACATACTTGGAACAAAAAAACATTTAACGGGACAGAAGTTTTTATAAAAGCAAAAGAAGGATTTTATATTACTTTAAATAGTGCAAAAATAAAGGCACAAACATACTGTGAATATTTAAAAAACTGTTCAACAGCAACAGAATTATATAATGTAGAATATGGAACAGGATTTTTATACAATAGTGTAAAGCAATTATACATAAAAATAAAAGGAATAGAAACAGTAGAAGAATTAAAATCTTTCTTGGCAGAAATGTACAATGCAGGAACACCGATAGAAATATATTATCAAGCAGAGGAAACAACAAAGCTAGACTTAACAGAAGCACAAATACAACAACTAGAACAACTAAACAAACTAAGATTTTATAAAAATGTAAACAACATATATACAACAGAAGATATAGCACTATTGCAAGCAGAATATGAAGTAGATTTGCAAACATTGAAAGGTATACCAGGTCTAAAACGGAGACAAAGGAGATACAGGTGCGAAAGGAGATACAGGAGCAACTGGAGCAAAAGGAGATAAAGGAGATACAGGAGCAACAGGACCTGCTAACAGTTTAAAAATCGGAACAGTAACATCTGGAACTACAGCAAGTGCAACAATAACAGGAAATAGTCCAAATCAAACGCTTAACTTGGTTTTGCCTAAACGGAGATAAAGGAGACAAGGGAGACACAGGAGATATTGGACCTGCAGGACCACCAGGTGGCTTGACGCAAGTAGACGAACAATTACTATTGCAAAAGATTTTTCAAGTTGGTTCTGTATATTTTACGCCAACTAATACGAACCCACATAATATATTAGGCTTTGGAACTTGGCAACTAGCAAGTGGTAGAACTGTGGTAGGACTTAAAGACGATGATACGGACTTTAACCAAATTGGAAAAACAGGAGGAAGTAAATATCATAGCCATGAAGAAACTTTAAAATTTGAAAGTGAATATAATAATAACACAGGTTTAAGATATGCTATTGGAGAAAGTGTTCCATCTGAGCAAATCTATACGAAAGAAGCATTGGGTTTAATGCCATTTATAACAGCTGGTTATATGTGGGTTAGAACTGCATAGGAGGAGTTTATATGGAAAGAAAAGATAAAGTAGTTGTAGTAGGGCTAGTATTGGTTTTATTTTTTATAATAATAAATATATTTTCTACATTAAACACAATGAGCGATTATGAGCAACGTAAAGAAAGTGGAAATGATAGATGGAAACAAGTAGAAAATAGGATTTTGCAGACAGAAGAGAAAGTGAATATTTTAGAAAAGGAGATAGAGCAGTGGAAGAAATAGTTAAATTATTAAGCACATATGGAGTTAGTTTTGTAATAGTAGCAATTTTTTTGTGGGATTACATTGTAAACAAAAAAAGACTAGCAGAAAATCAAGAAATAATCAAAGACACATTAAGTGCTGTAAAAGATACGGATACAACAATAGCAAACTGCTTAAAAGAAATGCAACAACAAAACTTAAATACTGCTAAGTCTCTAGAATTATTGCAGGCACAAATGGAAAGTACAGATAAAAAAATAGATATTTTATTAGAAAGGGGGAGCTAATGATGGAGATAACTTATGTAATTGTAATAGCAATAATAGCTTATATTTTTGGAGCTATAACAAAGATATTTGTAGATAGCATACCAAATAAATATATACCAATCCAAAATGTTGCAATTGGAATAATAAGTGCTTTAGTATGTTATTTTACAAAAATAGAACCAAATTTATTACAAGCAATTGTACTATGTATTGTAGCAACAATGGGTGCAGGTGGAATAGCAGACCTGATAAACATTAAAAATAAATAAAAAGGAGGAATAGAACAGTGAATTACAATGAATTTATCAATGCGTATAACGGAAAAAGCTTTGATTATGATGGAGTAAGTGGAGTACAATGTGTGGACTTAATAAAAATGTATTTAGATAAAGTATTTGGAATAAAAGCAGGTGCTTGGGGAAATGCTAAAGACTATTACGAAAACTTTAGTAACTTACCACTAAAAAATAGTTTTACAAGGATAGCAAATACAACATCTTTTATACCACAGTTGGGAGATATAGTAGTATGGGGAGCAGGACTAGGAAACACATATGGACACATAGCAATAGCCACAGGAGAAGGAAATACTTCAAATTTCTACAGCTACGATTTAAATTGGGGAAGTAAAACAGTACATAAAGTAAATCATAACTACAAGGGCTTTCTAGGAGTTTTAAGAGCTAATGACCAATCTAAAATAACAGGTGTTGTTGAAAAATTACCAGATTTGCAATATGAAGTACACATAGAAGACCGTGGTTGGTGTGGTTGGCAAAATGCAGGAGAAGGAGCAGGATCCGAAGGAAAAGCAAAAAGACTAGAAGCAGTTAAATTTAGAGGAAACAACGGACTAACAATAGAATACCAAGCACACGTAGAAAATATAGGTTGGCAAGACTGGAAAAAAGATGGAGAAGTAGCAGGAACAACAGGACAAAGTTTAAGACTAGAAGCATTAAGAATAAAATGCAATAAGGTTTTGGAAGTAGAAGAGCATATAGAAAATATAGGTTGGACTCCAAAGTTTAAATCAAAAGAATTTGTGATAGGAACAGAAGGAAGGCAACTAAGGTTAGAAGCATTTAGAATTAATGTAGTAGGATAAAAAAGATTGCTAGGTTGGATTAATTTCTGACCTAGCTTCTTTTTTATGCCAAAAAGCAGTAAAATTAAGGTATACAAGTATATAAATTAAAAATAAAAACAGCTTAAAAAGGAAAATAGAAAGCCGAAAAATAGCCGAAGTTGGCCGAAAAATCGACTGTTCGTTCGACTTGAAAAAATATAAAATTTATGCTATAATATTGACAGATAGAGGAAGAAATGTTACAATTTCGTAACAGAAATGTTACATAAAAGAAATGTAATAATTCTTGACACATAAGAATAAATATTATATAAAAGAATTATAATAAAAAATGAATAAGAGCAAAGCCCTTATTCAGTCGCCGTATTGTTGAATTGGCTGAAATTAGTTACTGGACTGATTTCAGTCTTTTCTTTGTTGAGGAAAATCGAATATCCAAAGATACCCAAAGTTCCAACCAGTATTGCCAAACAAAGAAACATGAATCCAATACCTATGTACTTGTTTTCCATAGAGCACCTCCCTTATACGAATTTGCACTAACTCATCTTGCGAAAAGTTAGGTGCATAAATTAATATTTAAGTTGTTTGACATAGAAATAAATACTAATCTATGCACCCAACTTTAAGGGAGACAACACAACTAAACGAATTATATATAAGAATATATTTTTTGTCAATAAATTTTAAAATAAATCTTTTTTCGACAAAATTTTTTCTCATACAAATAATTCCAGAAATGTAAAAAATTACTATTAAAAATTTTACAAAAAATGCAACTATTTTGCCCTCAGAAAACATCTATATAGTAGAGAGGAAAAAATAGTACCGAACTATCTTCGCCAAAAGTTCTAAAAAGAACCAAAAACAGATAACTCGATACTATGTACTACAAAAGTAGACAATATTAAAATACTCTACTTTTGTGAAAAATATCTCTAAATTTTATGAAAGAGGAGGAATAGTTTATGAAAAGTGATGTAGTAACTTAAATAGTAATTTACGCAAAAGAAAATATAAATATAAAACGGAGGAATATTTGATATGAATAATGTTGAAAAAGACGTAGTAAGAGAATTAGAAAAAGAATTTGGCAAAGATTTTAAAACTAAAATATTTTTTAAACTGTTTAAAGAAAAAATATTAAAAATCTATAGAAAGGGTATGGTTGATAATTTTAATTACTTTAACAAATATTAAAATAAAATAATATGCAGAGTTTAAAATTCTGCATATTATTAAAAAACAATTATAGTACTTTTTTCTATTAACATCTGGTAAAGTTATATCTAAGTCAAATTGTTTTCCACCAGAGATAACTCCATCTACGTCTAAAATTGGGCAAACAGGTTTGTTATAATCCATTTCCATAAAATTACTTCCTTTCATATTTTTATGCAATTTTACTTGCTAATATATTATATGTTTTTGAATTCAAATTGACATAAAAACTAATTTTTTGCATTTTTTTGGAATATGTGGTATAATATATATGTATTAACAAAGGAAGTGATTATTATGGAAATGGATGATATTAAATTTTATAAAATATATAAACAACATAAAGAAGATGCCGAAAAGAAATTAAAAAGAAATTTAAGTCAAGAAGAGAAGAACTTAATGAAAAAGATGATGTTGGAAGAAGGGGCTAAACGAGGAATACTAACAGATAGATTGAAAAAGGTAGCAGTAGCCGCAGGCATTATAAGTGCTGCAGCAGTAGTAGGTGTAGGGGCAAAAACAGTGATAGACACTCATTCAAATAAACAGAGTGATGCAGAAATAGAAAATGCAAACGCAAACGAGTCAGTAAATATGAATGAAAAGACTTTGGAGGTACAAGATGAAGAAATTGATATATTTGAAGAAGTAAAAGATATTTATAATGAAAAATATCCAGATACTAAAATTTCAATGGATGATTTAGGTATAATACAAAGTAATTCTAATGGAGATTTATTTTTAGGAACATTAGATGATGGAACTAAAAATTATGCAATTGATTCTGACTTAATAGCATATCAAGATACTACTAGCGCAGTATATGAAAAAGGATATGTAGAAATAAATAGATTAGGCGAAGATGCAACAGTTTATGTTGTAGTTGACAAAAGGGATAATAGCACAATAACAGCTATGGGAAAATTACAAGATGAGGGAATAGTTCCAATAACAGTAGAAAAACTTGATACTTTTTCAGGACCTATATATGAAAACACAGGTAAACAAATTGATATTTCAAAAGATAATGAAGAGGAAAATAAGAAAACATATGATGCATTAGCAGATAAATATCAAGAGAGATTAGCAGAAATAAACGCACAACAACGAGATGATGATGGACGTTAATATTTATAAAAACGAATAAAGTTAAAAACGTATAAATTTTCCACTTCTTGCAAACAATATGTGTAAAACATATTTGCAAGGAGTGGAATTTTTTTGAAAGAATATAAAAATTTAAAAATAAATGGTACAATGCTTGAAAAAAGTCAACTTGATAAACATTTAGAGAAAATAGCAAGTACCCATAATTTAAGTCCAAAATCAGAAAAAAGCACATATCCAGTACCAAATTTAATAAAAGATTTTGAATATATAAAAGAAGTATATAAATTATTAAATGAACATTTAAAGTTAGAAATAACAATACATCCGGCAGGTGAATGGTTACTTGATAATTTCTATATAATAGAGGAAACTGTAAAACAGATACAAAATGAATTAAGTATTAAAAAATATACTAATTTTGTAGGAATACAAACAGGAGAATATAAAGGGTTTGCACGAATATATGTGCTTGCGGAAGAAATAGTAGCATATACAGATTGTAAAATAGAAAAAGAAAATTTGGAAGAATATTTGAAAAGTTATCAGCAAAAAAGAACATTAAGTATGGATGAAATCTGGAATATAGGAATATTTCTAGAAATAGCTATAATTCAAAAGATAAAAGACGTATGTGAAAAAATAGCAAGTAGTCAAATGCAAAAATATAAAGTAGAAGATATAGCAGAAAGATTGATAGAAAACAAAGAAAAAAGCAAACTAATATATAAATCAAAAAATAATAATTATCAAAAGAATGTATTACAGAATATAGATATGAAATATCCATTTATAGAATATATGTCATATACATTAAAAAGATATGGAAAAAAGGGAATAGGGTATTTAAATATTTTAGAAGATATAGTAGAAAAACAAGGTACAACTGTGTCAGATGTAATTCAGAAAGAACATTTTGATATAGCTATTCAAAAGGTATTAATGGGAAATAGTATAACAAGTATAAAAAAAATACAGAGAATAAATTTTTTAGAAATATTTGAAAAAATAAATGGAGTAGAAGATATTTTAAGAAAAGATCCTGCAAATGTATATGAAAAAATGGACTATACAACTAAAGAGTATTATAGAAATAAAATAAAAGAGATATCAAATAAAACTAAAATGTCAGAAATATATATTGCAAGAAAAATATTAGAGTTAGCTGAGGAAAAAGCAAATCAATGTTTTAAACAAGGTCAAGATGAAGAAGTAGATACGAAAGAAAGCAAAATTGATTTTGGGCAAAGAAATAATATAAATGTTCAAGGAGAAAGTAACAAAAACTATAGTGATAATAATGATGAAGATAGAAATCAATATAAATTTCAAAAAGAAAATAACCAAGAAAATCAGAAGATTAATATATGTAAAGATATGCATATAGGATATTATTTAATAGATGAAGGAATAAATGAACTATATAAAAAATTAGAGTATTCTGCAAAAAAAGAAAGAACACCAAAGCAAAAAACAAAAATATATATTGCAGGAATAGCTATAAGTTCAATAGTAATAACATTTTTATTATCATATTTTTTAAGTCAAAAATTACAAAATATATGGATTTTTATAATAAGTGCAATAATATTTTTTATACCATCAACTGAACTTTCAATTCAAGTTTTGCAATATATATTAAGCAAATGTGTAAAACCAAAATTAATTCCTAAAATGGATTTTTCGAAAGGCATAACTAAAGAAAATGCTACTATGGTAATAATCCCAACAATAGTAGATTCAATAGATAAAGTAAAAGAATTAGTAAAAAAACTTGAAGTAGCGTATGTATCAAATGAATCTAAAAATTTATATTTTACTTTACTTGGAGACTGCACACAAAGTAGAAATCAAGAAGAAAAAATAGATCAAGATATAATGAAAACAGGAAAAGAAGAAGTCGAAAAATTAAATAAAAAGTATCCAAACGAAGAATTCCCAATTTTTAATTTTATATATAGAAAAAGAATATGGAATGAAAAAGAGGATTGTTATTTAGGTTGGGAAAGAAAAAGAGGAATGATAAATCAATTTAATGAATATTTGTTAAAAAATATAGAAAATCCATTCCGTGAAAATACAATTGAAAAATATCAAAAAGAAAATAAAGTACCAAAAATAAAATATATTATTACACTAGATGCTGATACAGATTTAATATTAGAAACGGCATCAAAATTAGTAGGAGCAATGGCACATATACTAAATCTTCCACAAATAGATGAAGATAAAAATATAGTAATAAAAGGATATGGAATAATGCAACCGCGAGTAGGAGTGAATTTGCAAATATCTTATAAAAATTTATTTACGAAAATATTTGCAGGGGCAGGGGGAATAGATTGTTATACAAATGCTATTTCAGATATATATCAAGATAATTTTAAAGAAGGAATATTTACTGGAAAGGGAATATATGATTTAGAAGTATTTTCAAAAGTATTAAGCAAAGAAATACCAGAAAATACAGTGCTAAGTCATGATTTGCTAGAGGGATGCTATTTAAGATGTGGACTAGTGTCAGATATTATGCTAATGGATGGATATCCTTGTAAATATAATAGTTTTATGAATAGATTATCTAGATGGATTAGAGGAGATTGGCAAATATGTAATTGGCTGTTTAATAAAAAATTAAATATGTTATCAAAATTTAAAATCTTAGATAATTTAAGAAGAAGTTTGTTAGAGATAAGTTTGATATTATCATTATTAGTAACTTCTTTAATAGGTATTGTTTATGAAATAAAAATATTTCCAATAATTTGTGTCATTAGTTTAATAATAATAATACCATTTATATTAGAGCTTTTGAATATGCTTATTTTTAAAAAGGAAGGAGAAGAAAAGCAGAAAACATTTACACCTAAAATATCAGGTGTAAAAGGAGCAATTATAAGAGCAATTTTAACACTTGGTTGCTTGCCATATAAAGCATATATTTCAGCAAAGGCAGTAGTAAAAACTATATATAGAAAATTAATTACAAAAAAACATATGTTGGAATGGACAACTTCTGAGGAAGCGGAAAAGCAAGCAAAGACAGATATTTTTTCATATTATTATCAAATGGGAATTAATGTTATATCAGCAATAATATGTATAGTAATCGGAGTGGGATTAAGAAGTGTTTATTCATTAATACTTGCATTTTTATGGTTAATAACACCTGCAATAATGCAAAATATAAGTACCATTAAAAATAAGAAGAAACAAATAGATGAGTTAAATAATTTGGAAAAAGAAGAAGTTAAACAAATAGCTGAAAAAACATGGAAATTTTTTAAAGATAATTTAAATGAAGAAAATAATTATTTAATAACAGATAATATACAAGAAGATAGAATACCACAAGTTGTTCCAAGGACATCATCAACAAATATTGGATTATCACTTTTGGCAGTTGTTTCTGCATATGATTTAAATTTTATAGATGAAGAAAATGCAATAGAATATTTAAATAAAATTATATTAAGTATTGAAAGTTTGCCAAAATGGAACGGACATTTATATAATTGGTATAATACTAAAACTAAAGAGCCATTATTACCAAGATATATTTCAACAGTTGATAGTGGTAATTTTATAGGATATCTGTATACAGTAAAACCTTTTTTAGAAGAATTAGATAAGAAGATAATGAGTCAAGAACGAGAAATAGATGAGAGTGTAGAAAAATCAGACGGAAAGTCTAAGCAAGAAGATAAAGAAAATAAATCATTGAGAAATCTGAAACAGATGCAAGAAAAAATAGAAAATTGCTTAAGAATAATAATAGATATTATAAAAACAACAGATTTTTCATTGCTTTATAGTAAGGAGCATCAATTATTTTCAATAGGTTATAATATAGAAGAAAATAAACTAACAGATTCATATTATGATTTATTGGCTTCAGAAGCAAGACAAGCAAGTTTTGTAGCAATAGCTAAAAAAGATGTACCTGTTAAACATTGGAATTCATTAAGTAGAACGTTAACAGTACTTGGAAAATATAAAGGGTTAATATCTTGGTCAGGAACATCATTTGAATATCTAATGCCAAATATAAATATGCCGAAATATGAAGGAAGTTTATTAGATGAATCTTGCAAATTTATGATATTAAGTCAAATGAAATATGCAAAAGAGTTAAATATACCTTGGGGAATATCAGAAGCGGCATTTAATTTAAAAGACCTACAAGGTAATTATCAATATAAAGCATTTGGTGTTCCATGGCTAGGATTAAAGCGAGGCTTAGCTGATGAAATGGTTGTATCAAGTTATGGTGGAATACTTGCAATATTTGATGAACCGAAAAAAGTTGTAAATAATATAAAAAGACTAAAAGAATATGGAGTAGAAGGAAAATATGGATTATATGAATCAATAGATTTTACACCAGAAAGACTGAAAAAAGGGGAAACGGGAACACCGGTAAAGACATTTATGGCACATCATCAAGCGTTAATATTACTTTCAATAAATAATTTATTTAATAACAATATTTTCCAAAATAGATTTATGCAAAATCCAGAGATTGAAGGAACAAGTATATTGTTGCAAGAAACAATGCCAGAAAAAGCAATAATAACAAAAGAAAATAAAGAAAAAATAGAAAAGCCAAAATATAAAGATTATGAAGATTATATAGAAGAAACTTATACAAAGATAGATGAAAGACTTATTAGAGGAAATGTAATATCAAATGAAAATTATATAATTGCAATGAACCAGAAAGGAGAAGGATTTAGTAAATATAAAAACATATATGTAAATAGATTTAAAGTAACAGATGACTATCCACAAGGAATATTTTTTGCTGTAAAAAATATAAAAACTAAAAGTATTTTTACAACAAACTATGTGAAAGATTCACAATATAAAGTTACATTTACACCAGATAAAATAGAACAGGAAATAACGAAGGAAAATTTAAAGACAAAAGTAGAAACAATTGTAACTGCAAAAGAACCGGTAGAAATTAGAAAAATGACGATTGAAAATCTAGGAAATGAAGAAGAAATAGTTGAAGTAACAGCTTATTTTGAACCAGTATTATCTAGAAAGGAACAAGAGTATGCACATCCAGTATTTAATAATTTGTTTTTAATATATTCTTATGATGAAGAAACTAATAGTTTAATAGTAAAAAGAAAAAAGAGAGAAGTAGGAGATAAAGAGATATATTTAGCTGTAAATTTAGTATCAAATAGCGAAAATATAGGAGATTTGGAGTATGAAGTAGATAAAGAAAAATTTGTTGGAAGGGGGAATTTAGGAATTCCACAAATGATAAAAAATTCAAACCCACTATCTAAAAAAATAGGACTTGTTACAGAACCTATAGTGGCACTAAAAAGGAATATAAAAATTAAGCCAAATGAAAAAGTAAATATATCATTAATAATATCAGTAGAAGAAAATAAGGAAATTGTGCTTGAAAATATAAAAAAATATAGAATAAATGAAAATGTAGAAAAAGCATTTGCATTATCAAAGGCAGGGGTAGAAGCCAATAGTAGATATTTGAGAATAAAAGGAAAAGAACTTAAAGATTATGAGAAGGTCTTGTCATATATAATTTTTAAAAATCCAGCAAAAAAACTAATTCTTGAAAAATTGCCAAAGAGAAATTATGTACAAAGTGATTTATGGAAATATGGAATTTCTGGAGATTTACCATTAATATTAGTAAAGATAAAAGATGTCAATGATGCATATGTTCTAAAAGAAGTATTGAAAATGTATGAATTTATTAGAACAAAAAAAGTAGATGTGGAAATCGTAATCTTAGATGAAGAGAGACATAGCTATGAAAATTTTGTTAGAGAAGAGATAGAAAATATTATATTAAATGAACATATGTCATATTTAAGAAATATCAAAGGAGGAATATTTGAACTAAATAAAAATGATATAGAAAAAAGAGATAGAGAAATTTTAGAGTTAGTTTCAAGTATAATTATAGATAGTAATAAAGGAGGAATAAAAAATACAATTCAAGAGTTAGAAGAAGAATATTTAGATAAGGAGAAAAATACACCTGATGAAAATAAAGTACAGATAATGGCAAGTGATGAAACAAAAAGTATAGATATATTAAAAAATGGAGATTTAAAATATGAAAATGAATTAGGTGGTTTTTCACCCGATGGAAAAGAATATAATATAAGGATTGATAAAAATAATAGAACATATACAGTATGGTCACATATATTAGCAAATGAAAAATTTGGAACATTAGTAACTGAAAATATGGGAGGATATACTTGGTATAAAAACTGTAGATTAAATCGTGTCACGAGTTGGGAAAATAAACCAAATAGTGATATTCCATCAGAAGTAATATATATAAAAGACGTGGAAAACAAAAAAGTATGGTCAATAGGTGCAAATCCAAAGCCAGATGAAAAAACATATAATATAATTTATGGTTTTGGGTATGCAAAATATTTGCATCAAAGTGATGGAATAGAACAATGTGTAGAAATATTTGTTCCAAAAGAAGATAGTATAAAAATACAAATAGTAACTTTAAAAAATCAATCTGCTAATAGAAAAAAACTAAAACTGTATTATTATGCAAAACCAGTTCTTGGAGAAGATGAATTTAAGTCAAATGGATATATAAATCTAAAATATGATGAAAATAATAATATAATAACTTTAAGAAATTTATATAATAGTGAATTTCCTAATGATATAACATATGTTTCTAGTAGTGAAAAAATAAATTCATATACAGGTGATAAAGATTTCTTTTTAGGCACAGGTGGTTTAGAAAATCCAGAAGGAATACAAAAAACTAATTTAAATAATGAAAATAGTATAGGAA
>CAJFQT010000002.1 GCA_904419095.1 uncultured Clostridia bacterium
ATGAATATGAGAATCAATTTTGCAGGAATAGAAATGAAAAATCCTGTAACTGTAGCAGCAGGGACATTTGGCTATGGGAGAGAATTTGCAAATTTTTTTGACCTGGGAAAACTAGGAGCAATAATAACAGAAGGAACATCTTTAGGACCTAAAAGTGGAAATAAACCACCTAGAGTTTGTGAGGTATCAAGTGGGATAGTATCTAACATCGGTCTTCAAAATCCGGGAGTAGAATATTTTGCAAATAATGAATTAGCATTTTTACGAAAATTTGATACTAAAATAATAGTAAATGCTTGTGCAAATTCAATTGAAGAATTTGAAGAATTGTGTAAAATTTTAAATACTTTAGATATAGATGGAGTGGAAATAAATACAGCTTGTCCAAATATGAATGATGAAAATAGAGCATTTGGAAGTACATATGATGGTATAAAAATCTTAACAAAAACAGTAAGAAAAGTACTTCAAAAACCATTGATTATAAAATTAACACCAAATGTTACAAATATAGGAGAGATAGCAAAAGGTGTAGAAGAAGCGGGGGCTGATGCTATTTCCTTAATAGGAACAATTTCAGCAATGAAGATAGATATATATAAAAGGAGGTCTATGATAAGTACAAATATTGGAGGACTATCAGGCCCCGCAATAAAACCGATTGCATTAAGAATGGTTTATGAAGTAAAGAAAAAGGTGAAAATTCCTATAATGGGTTTAGGTGGTATAATATCAGGAGAAGATGCAATAGAATTTATGTTGGCTGGAGCAACAGCTATATCAATAGGTGCTGGGAATTTGATAGATCCATATACAAGTATGAAAACAATAGAAGGAATAGAAGAATATATGAGAAAATGTAATATAGAAAATATTTCTGATATTATAGGAAAGATAGAAATGAATTAATACTAATTGAAATAGAAATAAGCCTCTTGAAAGGTTGATATATAAATATTTTGTGTCAAAGATTTACAGGCAGACTAAAAATTCTTTGAAAAGATATTTGTATATTAATCTTTTAAACTATTCTATAAGATTTAATTTGAAAAATAGTAGAAAAATTAAAAGCTTTAAATAAGGCTAAAGAATAAGCATCAAACAATATTTATGAGCCGAGGGAATTTCCCTCGACTTTTTATGGAGTGCAAAAATTTCTTTTGTTATAGAAAAAGTGAATTGAATTTATAAAATTAAATTTTGTTTGAGCAATTAAGCTTATGCAGATAATTGTAAGAATAATACATACAACCAAAAAAATCATAAAAGTGCATATTTACAAATATTATTTATTATGATAATATTGACAACAGAAGAATATAATTATATTTTTCTATTTAATAAATACCTAAAGAGGGTGAATAAAATGATAAAATTTACAAAAATGCAAGGGCTAGGGAATGATTATGTTTATATTGATGCAATCCATCAAAATATAGAAAACGAATCAACCCTAGCTCAATTTGTTAGTAACAGAAACTTTGGTATAGGATCAGATGGTTTGATACTTATATGTAAAAGTAATGTCGCAGACTTTAAAATGAGGATGTTTAACTCAGATGGAACAGAAGCAGAAATGTGTGGTAATGGTATCAGATGTGTCGGAAAATTCGTATATGATAAAGGATTGACAAACAAGACACAAATTACAGTAGAAACATTAGCAGGCATAAAGAAATTGAACTTAAATACAAAGGAAGGAAAAGTAGAAACTGTAAAAGTAGATATGGGTATTCCAATATTAAAACCAGAAGAGATACCAGTAATATCTAAAGAAAATCCAGTAAGAAACTTAAAAATCGAAGCAGAAGGAAAAGAATTTAAATTTACATGTGTTTCAATGGGAAATCCACATGCAATTACAATTGTAGAGAATACAGAAAAGTTTGATGTACAAAAATATGGAAAAATTATAGAAATAGACAAAAGTTTTCTTAGAAGAATAAATGTAGAATTTGTTCAAATAATTGATAAAAACAATATAAAAATGAGAGTTTGGGAAAGAGGAGCAGGAGAAACACTAGCCTGTGGAACAGGTGCCTGTGCCAGTGTAGTATCATGTGTATTAAATGACTATACAGAAAGAAATGTAGTTGTACAGCTTTTAGGTGGAAATCTAGAAATAGAATGGAGTGAAAAAGACAACCACGTGTATATGACAGGTCCAGCAGTAACTGTTTTTGAAGGAGAATTAATATAAGTATTAAAATGAATGAAAGAAAGATAAGTTTGAGAAGGGAATGAGAGATAATATGAGTTATATAAATGAAAACTTTTTAGAATTACAAGATAGTTACTTATTTTCTACAATAGCAAAAAAAGTAGCTGAATACACAGAAAATAATCCAGAGAAAGAAGTCATAAAATTAGGGATAGGAGATGTAACAAAACCAATAGTACCAGCTTGTATTGAAGCAATGCATAAAGCAGTTGATGAGATTGCAACAATAGAAGGATTTAAAGGATATGGACCAGAGCAAGGATATGAATTTTTAAGAAAAGCAATTGCAATAAATGATTATAAGTTAAGAAAAATAGAAATAGAAGAAGACGAAATATTTGTATCAGATGGAGCAAAGTGTGACTCTCGGAAATATAGTAGACATTTTTGCAAAAGAAAACAAAGTAGCAATAACAGATCCAGTATATCCAGTATACTTAGATACAAATGTAATGTCAGGAAGAAGCGGTAAATATAATGAAGAAACAGGAAAATATGAAAACATTATATATTTACCAGTAACAGTAGAAAATAACTTTAAACCAGAATTACCAAAAGAAAAAGTAGATATAATATATTTATGTTTTCCAAACAATCCAACAGGAACAGTTTTAACAAAGCAGGAATTAAAAGAATGGATTGATTATGCAAAAGAAAATAAAGCAATAATCCTATATGATTCAGCATATGAAGCATTCATAGAAGAAGAAAACATTCCACACAGCATATATGAAATAGAAGGAGCAAAAGAAGTAGCAATAGAATTCAAAAGTTTTTCAAAAACAGCAGGATTTACTGGAGTAAGATGTGCATACACAGTAGTACCAAAACAAGTAAAAGGATATACAAAAAAAGGAGAAGAAATAAGTCTAAACAAGCTATGGAACAGAAGAACAACAACAAAATTCAATGGAGTATCATACATAGTACAAAGAGCAGCAGAAGCAACATATTCAGAAGAAGGAAAAAAACAAATAGAAGAAAATATAAAATATTACAAAGAAAATGCCAAAATAATAAAGCAAGGACTAGAAAAAGCAGGATTCAAAGTATATGGAGCGATAAACTCACCATACATATGGCTAAAAGTACCAGAAGGAATATCATCATGGGAATTTTTTGACAAACTACTTAAAGAAGTAAACATTGTAGGAACACCAGGAAGTGGATTTGGTCCAAGTGGAGAAGGATATTTTAGACTAACAGCATTTGCAACAAGAGAAAATACAATAAAAGCAATGCAAAGAATAGAAAACTGGAAAAGGGATTAAGGGACGGTCCTCAAAATCCCTCCTAGAAGGGATTTTGGGGACGGACCTTAAAAAAATTGAAAAAACAAGAAAAAATTTTAAATATATTTGATTAGTAGATGATGATGATTAATTAAAAAATTAAAAAAGTTTGTAGTAGAAAATATAGCTATTGTATTATAAATGATATCTATAAGAAAGACAGAAAAATATAATTTATTTTATTATGAATAACTTATAGATGTCATTTGTTATTTTCAGAAATAAGCTATATTTTCTTTTTTTATTTTTGGAAAACTTGATGTTTACTTAAATTTAATAATATTTTTCAAAAAAAGTATAAATTATTATGTAATAATACAAAATAAGAAGGAATAATTTTTTAATAAGTTAATAATATAATAAATTATTTTTAAGAAAAATAGTGTACAAAAAGTAATGAATTAGATTATTAAAAGTTTTTGTACTAAAAGTAATAGAGAAAATTGTTAAAAGTTTATCACACTAAAAGCAATAAATTAGATTTATTAAAATGTTATTGCAGTAAAAGAGATAAAATAAAGTGTCAAAATTATTTCAATAAAAATAATAAATTAGAACATTAGAAAATTATAGCAATAAAAAATTGATAGGTTATTGTATTTAAAAAATATTGTAATAAAAGATTAATAAATAACATTATTGAAAAAATTTAAAAAAAATTTTCAAGGACCGTCCCCAAAATCCCTCCTAGAAGGGATTTTAAGGACCGTCCCTAAATCCCTGTTTTGAAGGAGGCTTTTATGAGGAATATAAAATTTTCTCCGCCTGATATAACAAATAAAGAAATTAGAGAAGTAGTAAAGACTTTGAAGTCTGGATGGATTACTACTGGGCCTAAGACAAAGCTTTTTGAAAAAAGAATAGCGGATTTTTGTGGAACTGATATGGCTGTGTGTTTTAATTCTTGTACTGCTGGTCTTGAACTTATTTTGAGAGTTTTGGGTATAGGTAGTGGTGATGAGGTTATTGTTCCAGCATATACGTATACTGCTTCTGCTAGTGTGATTGCTCATGTTGGGGCTGATATTGTTTTTGTTGATAATGATAAGGATAGTTTTTTTATTGATTATGAAGAATTGGAGAGTAAGATTTCTGAGAGGACTAAAGCTATAATTTTGGTTGATTTGGCTGGCGTACCAGCAGATTATTCTAAAACTTATGAAATTATAAATAGGAATTTGGATAAGTTTAGGGCTGAAAATGAAGTTCAAGAGGAATTTGGAAGAATTGTTTTGATTTCTGATTCTGCACATTCTTTTGGGGCTGAGTATTATGGAAATAGGGCGGGAAGTTTAGCTGATTTTACTAGCTTTTCTTTTCATGCTGTTAAAAACTTAACGACTGCAGAGGGGGGAGCTGTTACTTGGAAGAGTTTTGATGGTATTGATAGTGATTTTTTGTATAAGTTGTTTTTGTTGTATTCATTACATGGACAAAATAAGGATGCTCTTCAAAAAACTAAGTTGGGGGCTTGGGAGTATGATATTCAATTTCCTGCATACAAATATAATATGACAGATATAATGGCTTCAATAGGTATTGCACAATTAAATAGGTATGATAAGTTGCTTAAGAAACGAAGGAGTTTGATTAATTTATATAATGAAAATTTAAAGGATTGTAATGTACAAATTTTGAATCACTATACAGAGAATTTGAATTCTAGTGGACATTTGTATTTGCTTAGATTGTTGGGAAAAGGTGAAGAGGATAGGAATGAATTTATAAGAAAAATGGCTGATTTTGGTGTTCCACTTAATGTGCATTATAAGCCTTTACCTATGATGACTGCTTATAAAAGGTTGGGATTTAGAATTGAGAATTTTCCAAATAGTTTTGATGTTTATAAGAATGAGGTTACTTTACCATTACATACGTTATTAAGCAAAAAGGACATAAATTATATTAGTAAAACTTTTAAAAGGATATTGGAGAATTGATAGAGATATGTATAAATACTTTATAAAAAGATTATTGGATGTTATTTTGGCAATAGCATTGTTACCTTTATTGCTGGTAATCACGGTTTTGGTTGCTCCTTTTATATTTTTAGAGGATAAGGGTTCGGTGTTTTATATTTCTGATAGACTGGGAAAAAAGGGAAGGGTTTTTAAGATGTATAAGTTTAGAACTATGAAGGAGAATTCTCGTGATATTAGAAATGCTGATGGTTCAACTTATAATGGTGAGTACGATTCTAGGGTTACAAAGGTCGGAAGATTTTTGAGAAGAACTAGTATTGATGAGTTGCCTCAGATTTTGAATGTGCTTAGGGGAGAAATGTCTTTTATTGGGCCAAGACCTGATTTGCCAGAGCATATATTACTGTATACAAAGGAGGAGAAGAGAAAGTTGAAGGTTAGACCTGGTATTACGGGGTATAATCAGGCTTATTTTAGGAATTCTATTAGGTGGAAGGATAAGATTAGAAATGATTTGTATTATATTGATAATATTTCTTTGTGGATGGATTTGAGGATTTTTTTGAGGACTTTTGTTTCGGTGTTTAGGAAGGATTTGATTTATTCGAAATGATATGGCCGCCCAAGTGCTTGATATTATTATAATTTTAAATTTATTCCTACTCATTTCATTCAGAAAGAAATTGTAGGGCTCTCTCATGAGCCTCTTTCACTCAGGCCCTTTCATTCTTCAAGTCCGTGAACATTCCTCATTCGATAGCCCAACAATTTCTATTCTTCATTCCAATCGAACGGAATAAATTTAAAATTATAATAATATCAAGCACTTGGGCTACTCTACAATAAATTATTTTTTGCTATTTTGGAAGAGCATGGGAAAGGGGACGTAAGATTTAAATATTAATGATATGAATTTTAATAATGATAGATTTTCTTTGAAATTTTTAGAGTGGGATACGGGGTTTTTTGGTGTTAATTCTGCAAAACTTGTTCTAAAAAATGAAATTTTTAATAAGGATATAGAGAGTATAGAAAATCAAATTTCTTTGAATGGATATGAGTTTGTTACTGTTGTGAATGTGAATAATAATGCTCATAATAATAGATTAATTTATAGGCTGGGTGATGTTTTTTTGGCTGATGTTAATGTTCAGTTTGAGAAATGTATAAATGTGATGGAGTTGGAGTGCGGTGAGAACTTTGGGGTTAATGAAGATGAGGGTAAGGTAGTTGTTAGTAATAATGTTAGTTTTAATGGGGATATATTGGGTATTTCACAGGATGAGTTTAAGTATTCAAGATTTTTTGTGGATAGGAATTTGATTAATTCGAATAATGTTTATTTGGAGTGGACTAGGAATTCTTTTGGGAGAGAGGATAAATTTTTTGCTTGTTATGAAGAAGAGAATAGAGTAGATGGGTTTGTGATATTTTCTTTTGGAGATAAAATGGATACCTTGATAATTGAGTTGATTGCTGTAAGAAGTGAAGTGCAGGGAAATGGGATAGGAAGTTCTTTATTGAGTGGTATTGAGGTGTACGCAAGTAGAAATTTGGTTCATTCTATTAGGGTAGGGACACAGCTTGATAATATAAGGGCACAAAATTTTTACGTAAAAAATGGTTTTAAACATATTTATAATAATTCGATTTATCATTTATGGAGATAGAAAGGGTGTAATATGAATATTTTATATATAGCTTCTATATTTCCAACACCACAAGAAGGAGAGAATTTGTATACTAATTTGGCGAGTGAACTTGTGGAGAGTGGTCATAAGGTTACCGTTATTGTTTCTGAAGAGAAGAGGAAGATTGATGATACTAAAGTTTTTAGGGAGAGAAATTATAATGTTATTCGCGTTAGAACAGGAAATCTATATGAAATTGGAAGTGTGGAGAAGGCAATTTCTTTCGTAACTTTGCAGTCTAAGATGAAGAATGCAATTAATAAATATTTGTCAGATGAGAAGTTTGATATGATAGTTTTTATGTCTCCACCTGTGACTATGTATAGTGTAGTGAATTTTGCAATGAAGAAGTATAATTGTTTTTCATATTTGATGCAAAAAGATATTTTTCCACAAAATGCGGTAGATTTGAAAATAATGACAAAATGTAATCCTGCATATTGGTATTTTAGACATAAGGAGAAGGAACTTTATAAAATTTCAACAGTTATAGGATGTATGTCGGAGAAGAATAAAGAATATTTGTTAAAGCATAATAAGTATTTAGATTGTGCAAAGCTTCAAATTTTTCCTAATACTACAAAATTAAATAGAGAAGAAGAGTATATAGATGATGCCATGCAAATTAAGAGGAGATATGGTATACCGGAAAATAGAGTGATAATAACTTATGGGGGGAATTTTGGAAAGCCACAGGGAATTGATTTTTTAATACAGATTTTAGGTGTTTATAAAGATAATAAAAATGTTGAGTTTCTTTTAGTTGGCAAGGGAACAGAGAAAGAAAAGTTATATAGATATATAAAAGAAAAGAATATTGAAAATGTAAAACTTATAAATTTTTTGAATAGTGAAGAGTTTTCTAAAATTTTAAAAATTTCAGATATTGGTTTAGTGCTTTTGGATTATAGGTTTACAATTCCTAATATTCCATCAAAGACTTTAACATATTTTAAGAATAGGGTCCCTATAATGGCTGCAACAGATAATAATACGGATTTTAAACAAATGTTAGAAGATAGTGGGGCTGGATTATGGTGTGAATCTAATGATGTTTATAGTTTTAAAGAAAAGTTGGATTTTTTGATTGCTAATAAAAAAGTGAGAAAAGAAATGGGGGAGAATGGCAGATTGTTTTTAGAAAAAAATTTGACAACTGAAGTGTCTGTGAAAATTTTAGAAGATACTTTTAGGAACTTAAAAAATGTTAATAAGTGTTAATAAATGATTAGTTTATTAATATAGATTGGAGATGGTAGAATGTTTAAAGATAAAGTGCTTATGATTACTGGTGGAACTGGTTCTTTTGGTCATGCTGTACTTGATAGATTTTTGAATACAGATATTAAAGAAATAAGAATTTTTTCAAGAGATGAGAAGAAACAGGATGATATGAGGAAAGAGTATGATAATGATAAGATAAAGTTTTATATTGGAGATGTGAGAGATAAAGCAAGTATAAAGAATGCAATTTATGGAGTAGATTATATTTTTCATGCTGCTGCTTTAAAGCAAGTGCCTTGCTGTGAGTTTTTTCCTTTGGAAGCAGTAAAGACAAATATTATTGGAACTGATAATGTTCTTACATCTGCTATTGAGGCTGGTGTTAGTAAGGTGATATGCCTTTCTACAGATAAAGCTGCATATCCTGTTAATGCAATGGGAAGTTCAAAAGTGATGATGGAAAAGGTTATTGTTGCTAGGTCTAGAAATGTTGATCCTGAAAAAACGACAATTTGTGCTACTAGATATGGAAATGTGATGTGTTCTAGAGGGTCTGTAATACCTCTTTTTATCGAACAGATTAAAGAAAAAAAGCCACTTACTATTACAAATCCTAATATGACTAGATTTATTATGAGTTTGGATGAGGCTATTGATTTGGTTATGTTTGCTTTTGAAAATGCTAAGTCTGGGGACATAATGGTTCAGAAGGCTCCTGCTTGTACTATTGGAGTTCTTGCACAGGCTGTTAAAGAAATTTTTCATGCTGAAAACGACGCAGTGAAAATAATTGGCATAAGGCATGGGGAAAAAATGTATGAGACTTTACTTACTAATGAGGAGTGTGTGCATGCTATTGATATGGGGAATTTTTATAGAGTGCCTTGCGATAAGAGGGATTTGAATTATAATAAGTATTATTACAATTCGGATGAGATTTATAGTGGCTTGACTGAGTTTAATTCTAATAATACGGAGTTGTTGACAGTTGAGGAGGTTAAGAGTAAATTGCTTGGTTTAGAGTACATAAAAAATGAATTGAATAGTTTGGGAATAAATTCTTTTGTATAGAAGTATAGATGGAAATAGGAGGTTTAAATTTTGAAAATATTGGTTACAGGTTCAAATGGATTTGTTGGTAAAAATTTGGTTGAGAAATTGAAAAATAGGGGATATAATCAAATATTGGAATTTACAAAAGAGAATAGTATTGAGGAGCTTGAGAGATATACTAGAGAGTGCAATTTTGTGTTTCATTTGGCTGGGGTAAATAGAGCTATGAGTGAGAGTGATTTTCAAGATGGAAATGTCGAGTTGACAAAGAAACTGGTTGAGTTTTTAGAAAAAAATAATAATAATTCTCCAATTTTGTTTACTTCATCAGTTCAGTCGAAGTTAGATAATTTTTATGGAAAGAGTAAAAGGCAATGTGAGAAGATTTTTTTACAACATGCAAGTAGAACTAATGCTATTGTATACATATATAGACTAACAAATGTTTTTGGAAAATGGTGTAAGCCGAATTATAATAGTGTTGTTGCGACTTTTTGTTATAATATTGCGAATGATTTGCCAATTAAAGTAGAGAATAAAAACAGAAAGTTAGAGCTTGTGTATATTGATGATGTATTAGAAGATTTTATATCTAAACTTGAAAATAATCTTGTGGTTTGTAAAACAAAAAAAAGAGAAATAGAATTGAAATCAGCACATTTTTTTAAGATAGAGAAAAGTTATTTTATAACTGTAAAAAGATTAGCTGATACAATATGCAATTTTGAAGAGCAGAGAAAAAAGTTAGTAATACCAGATTTGAGTGAAGAGTTTATTAGGAAATTGTATAGTACTTATTTAAGTTATGTTCCAGCAAGCAAGTTGAAGAAAAAATTAAAAAGTAATGTAGATGAAAGAGGAAGTTTTTCAGAAGTTTTAAAGTCAAAAGAGGCTGGGCAAATTTCAATTAATATTGCAAAACCAAATGTAGTTAAAGGTAACCATTGGCACCATACAAAGATGGAAAAGTTTTTGGTTGTTTCAGGAAAAGGTGTTGTAAGGTTAAAGAATTTGAATTCAAATGATTTAATGGAGTTTTTTGTTAATGGGGATAATTTTGAGGTGATTGATATTCCTGTTGGATATGTTCATAATATAGAAAATTTAGGAGATTCTGATATGATTACATTGATGTGGGCAAATGAAATATTTAACCCAGAAAAAGCAGATACATATGGAGGTGTTATAAGTGGAAAAGTTAAAATTGATGACAATAGTAGGAACGAGACCTGAGATTATAAGATTGTCTGAAGTGATTAAACTTGCTGATAGAAGTTTTAATCATATTTTGGTACATACTGGTCAAAACTGGGATTATAATTTAAATCAAATCTTTTTTGAAGAGTTGGGCATAAGGAAACCAGATTATTTTTTAAAGTGTGCAGGGGATAATTTGGGTGTGACTATTGGAAATATTATTGCAAATACATATGAAGTGATGCAAAATGAAAAGCCAGATGCAGTTTTAATTTTAGGTGATACTAATTCGAGTTTATCTGCAATATCAGCTAAGAGATTGAAAATACCGATATTTCATATGGAGGCTGGTAATAGATGTTGGGATTGGAATGTGTCTGAAATGATAAATAGAAAAATTGTGGATCATATATCAGACGTAAATTTGCCATATACAGAGCATGCAAGGAGATATCTTTTGTCAGAAGGTATAGATGGTAAAACAATATTTGTAACAGGTTCACCAATGAGGGAAGTTTTAGAAAAGAATAAAGAAAAAATAGAAAATTCTAATGTTTTAGAAGATTTAAATCTAAAAAGGGATAGATATATATTAGTTTCGGCACATCGAGAAGAAAATATAGATAATGAAAAAAATTTTTTTATGTTGATGAATACAATTAATAATATAGCGGAAAAATATAGTATGGAAGTTATTTATTCTGTGCATCCTAGGAGTAAAAAGTTTATTGAGAAAAGAAATTTTAAATTTCATCCATTAGTGAGAACTTTAAAACCTTTTGGATTTTTTGAGTATAATAATTTACAAAAAAGTTCGTATTGTGTTTTATCTGATAGTGGCACACTTTCAGAAGAGAGTTCTATTTTGGGCTTTTCGGCAGTACTGCTTAGGACATCGACAGAAAGACCAGAGGTTATAGATAAAGGAAGTATTGTGATTGGTGGTATTGAAGAAAAAACAGTAAAACAGTCTATTGAGCTTGCAATCTCTTTAAAGAGAGAGATAGAAGTGAATAAATTAGCCATTGATTATATGGATAATAATGTTTCTGAAAAAGTTGTTAGAGTTATACAAGGGTATACACAAATAATTAATAAATGTGTGTGGATGAAGGGATAAAATGAAGAAAAAAGCAAAGGTTTTGATAATGTATTCAGGTTATCTTCCTGCTAAAACATATGGAGGACCTGTTAATTCGATTAGTAATATAGTTCAGGCATTGGGTGAATGGTTTGATTTTTATGTGATTGCTTCAAATCATGAGCTTAAAAGTATTAAGAGATTAAGTGGTATTAGATATGGTTGGAATAGGATAGGATATGCTAATGTTAAATATTTATCAGATGAAGAATTAAATGTGAAAAATATTTTGTGTCAAATAAAAGAAGTTTCTCCTGATGTGATTTATTTGAATAGTGTTTTTTTGTATAAATTTGTTATTGCAAGTTTGAAGTATCTGAAAAATCATAAAGTAAAGTTGGTGATTGCTCCACGAGGAGAGGTGTGTACAAATGCTTTGAAGATTAAAAGAGTAAAAAAAGAGTTGTATTTGAATTTGTTGAAAAATATTAGTTTAAAGGATGAGATATATTGGCATTCTACTTCTGATGAGGAGACTAAAGGTCTTATTAAGAAATTGAATATTTCGCCAGTGAAGATACAGAAATGTGAGGTTTTGCCAGAGAAGGTTATTCCTGAAATTAGTTATAAAGTTAAAGAAAAAAGTAAATTAAAATGCGTTTTTATTTCAAGAATTTGTGAGAAAAAGAATTTGATTTCTGCTATAAGATATGTGAGAAGGGCAAATATTGGAGTTACATTAGATATATATGGGTTTAAAGAAAACTTGAAATATTGGCAGATGTGTAGTAAGGCGATTGGTGATTCAAGAAGAATTAAATATTGTGGTGAATTGGAGTCAAAAGATGTAATAAATACATTTAATAAATATGATTTGTTTTTATTTCCAACTATGAGCGAGAATTATGGACATGTTATTGAGGAGTCTTTGATTGCTGGTTGTCCTGCTTTGATTAGTGATCAAACTCCGTGGATGGATATTATGGATAAAAATGCAGGGTTTATTGTTAGGTTGGGAAATGATAAAGAGTTTATTGGTGTTTTGAATCGTTTGTGTGAATTGGGTAATGATGATTATTGTATGCTAAGAAAAAATTGTAGACAATATGTTGCTGAAAAAAATGAGTATTATAGTGTAGTGGAAAAGTATAAGCGTTTATTTGGTGTATTGAATTTTTAAAATGAAAATTGGGGATAGAGGAATTTTGATGCTGAGAAAGTATTTAAAAATTGAATAGTTATGTTTTTGTGATTTAGCATAGAGATGGGCCGTCCGAAAGGTTGGTAATGATGTGTTTTAAAATTTTTCCTACTCACTGCATTCAGAAAGAAGTTGTAGGGCTCTCTCATGAGCCTCTTGAGTTGGTGGTGGTTTTGTGAATATTTTGTATTTTGGTAATTTTTGTGATTTGGGTTTGATGAAAAGAGATGAGAAGAGAAGTAAACATACCTATAAAATGGCACAGTATAATTATGAAAAGGCTTTTTGTGATGAAATGTGTAAAGTGAATTCTTTAAAAATAGTGTCACTTTATCAACAAGAATGTTTTCCTAAAAATAAGCTTATTTTTGTGCGAAAAAGTCGTAAATATTTAAATAAAAAAATACAATATATATGGTATATTAATTTACCTTTTATAAAGGAATTGATATATTTTATTAGTGCTTGTTTTATAATTCTTTTTTGGAATTTTGGATGTAAGAATGAGCAGAAAAAATGTATTTTTGCTAATTTACATTATGCACCTGTGTCTTTGGCGATTGTATTTATGGGAAAGATTTTGGGTGTGAAAAAAGTGATTGCTTTTACTGATTTATCTTTATATACATATTCAGATGAAAAGATAGGAAAAATGCCTTTATATAAGAAGGTTTTAATTAAGCCTTATGTGAGAGTGGTTAATAAATTACAGAAGAGTTATGATTTGTATATTTTGTTCTCTGAGCCGATGAAAGATGTTGTGAATAAAGCAGGTAAACCATATTTGGTTATGGAGGGAATTTATAATCCTGATGGAATTGTTTTTGAAAAACAGGAAAAATGTAATGCTATTTTATATGCTGGTAAATTAAATAGAGAAGTGGGGGTTCAAAAAATTTTAGATGTTTTTAATATGATTGATGATGATAGTTTGGAATTGTGGTTTTTAGGAAATGGAGATATGAAGGATGAAATTCTGGAAGCTTCTAAAATTAATAAGAATATAAAATATTTGGGATTTAGAGACAGAAAAGAAGTTTTTAGATTTTTGCAGAAAGCTAAATTGTTAATTAATTTAAGAAATCCTGATGATGAATATACAAAGTATTCTTTTCCTTCTAAGACTTTTGAGTATATGGTTTCTGGTACACCAATGATTTCTACTGATTTAGAGGGGATTCCTGATGAGTATAAGAAATATATGTTTATGGTTGATTATAGTGATGAGAAAATAGTTGATAAGATTTATGAGATTTTAAATTTAGATGATACTTTTTTAGAAGAGTTTGGAAAAAAAGCTAGGGAATTTGTGTTGAATGAGAAGACCCCATGTGTACAAGTGAAAAGGGTGAGTAGATTTTTAAAATCTTATGTTTAATTAGAATATAAAACAAGTAAACTGGAAATAATTCAAAATAAGAAACTGTAAATATGGATTGAGGAGAAATTGAATGTCTTTTTTTATATTAGTACTGATTATTGTGGGAATAATAATATTTCAAAAAGTAGATATAGATAGAAATATTAAGAAGATTTCATTGGCGTATTTGCTTATGACAGGAGTTATTCTTTTCATTTCTTCCTTAAATCCATTGAAGTTGTATAATGTTTCAAATTATACATATTTATTGGTTATTGTAAGTATTATTGCATTTATAGTGCCATTTTTTTTAATTTCTAAGAAGATTATTAAAGAGAAACCAACCTATAATATAATGAATGAAAATATTAGTGTAACACTTAATAAGCTTTTAAAATCAAAAATATTTATATCAATAGTTATTCTTAATTTAATATTAGTAACAATTTATAAAATAAAATATGATTTCATAATTCAAGACTTACCTAAGCAAGAAATAAGAATGGCAAGATTTAATTCTCTATTTTCTAACACAATGGAAGCATTATTTTTTAATTATATTATTACAGGTCTAGTAAATATATTGTCAATTATTTTTTCCATTTCTTTAGTGCATAAGAAATTCAAAAATCTTGTATTTATTTTAATTGGTTTAAATATAATTATATATTCTTTAATTGGATATGGTAGAATGATATATTTTAACATTTTTTTGTATATTGTTATAAATATGTTATTAAAAAGAGATATAAGAAGCTATATTAATAAAAAATTTTTAGTTAAGTTAGTATCGGTTTGTTTGGTTGTTTTTGCAATTTTTACATCTATGGTTTATATGAGAATTGGAAAAAAGAGTTCATCAGTTGGCGAAAATATAGTTTTATCTGTAAAAAATCAATTTGAACAAGTTGTGGTATATCTAGTAGGGGAATATAGACTATTAGATTATTTTATAGAAAATGGTTTTGAAGATTTTAAATCTTATACACTAGGAAGAGCAACTTTGGCAGGAGCAGAGGAAATTTTGTTATATCCAATAAAAGCTTTTGGTATAGATGTAAAATCTTTTAATAATATTGTATCTCAATATACTCAAAAATCTATTCTTATAGGTGAGAATAATTCATATTTTAATGCATATTATACTTGTATAATGAATTATTATTTGGACTTTGGAATATTAGGGGTTATTATTTTTCCTATATTGCACAGTGCATTAATAGTTTTGGCTTTAAAAAATTATTATTTACAAAAAAATGTTTATTCATTGATGTTATTTAGCTTTGTTTTGTTAAACTTATTTTTTGGAGTAATAAGATGGAATTATCAATCAGGGACAACTGTTTTTGTACTTGCTATTTTGATAGTTTTAAATATGCTAAATAAACCAAAATTATCTGAGGAAAAAACTTTAAATGAAGATTTTTAAATTTTATGTATGATATTTAAGTTAAGGTATCAAGAGAAAGGGAAGATAGTGAAAGTTTTATGGATTGTTAATAAAGTATTTCCATATCCTGCAAGAAGGCTTGGGATGAAGGAAAATGTTTTTGGTGGATGGCTTGAAGGTTTAGCTAATAAATTAAAAGATATTTCGGGAGTAATTTTAGCTATTGCAACTGTGTATAATGGTAATAAAATTGCTTTTTTTGAAGATAATAATATTAAATATTATCTAATTCCAGGTTTTCCTGCAATAAAATATAATAAGAAATTAGAACAATATTGGAAATATGTAAAAACTCAATTTAATCCAGATATTGTTCATATACATGGTTCAGAATATTCTCATGGTTTAGCTTTTGTAAATATTTTCACAGAAATTAAAACTGTAGTATCAATACAAGGCCTGATATCTAAATGTGAAGAAGTCTATTATGCGAATATGGACTTTTCAGATATTTTAAAAAATATTACATTTAGGGATTTTATAAAATGTGATAATTTAATTAATCAGAAGCATAAGTTTAAGATAAGAGGAAAAAATGAAATAGAATTATTAAAGAAAGTAAAATTTGTAATAGGAAGAACTAATTGGGATTATGCAAATGTTAAAGCTATTAATCCTGATGTGAAATATTATAAGGGCAACGAAACTTTAAGGAATAGTTTCTATAATAAAAAATGGGATATAAATAAAATAGAGAGAAATTCAATTTTTTGTAGTCAAGCTGGGTATCCGATAAAAGGATTTCATTTTCTTATACAAGTAATCTACTTGTTAAAAAAAGTAAAACCAGATATAAGGCTATATGTTGCAGGACAAAATCTTTTTGATGCTTCAATAAAGTCAAAAATAAAAAGAAGCGGATATACAAATTATGTATTAAAACTGATAAAAAAATATAATGTAGAAGAGCAAATAATATTTTTAGGCTTGCTAACTGAAAATCAGATGGTAGATAGGCTACTTAAAACAAATGTATTTGTTTTACCTTCTGTAATAGAAAATAGTTCTAATTCTTTATGTGAGGCAATGTTACTTGGAATGCCTTGTGTTGCAAGTAATTCTGGTGGAACAATGGACTTGTTAGAAAATAGAAAAGAAGGATTTTTATATCCATATACAGAGCCAGCCTTATGTGCAGAATATATTTTGAATTTTTTAAACGATGATAATATGGCTGTTAAAATGGGGAAAGGTGCTAGAAATAGAGCTTTAATTAGACATAATTCAGAAAAAAATGTAAAGGAAATTTTAGATATATATAAAGACATACTAAACTTTTAATCTTTTTAACTTTTTTAAGTAAGTTTAAAGTTTAAAATTTAAAATTTAAATTTTAACATTTTTGTATATAAAAAAATCTACAATTTTAAATTTTCAAATATTAAAATAGCTATAATTTTAAACTTTAAAAATATTTAAAATCCTCAAAATCTCAAACAAAGAGGGGTGTGAATTTTGAAGAAAATTATTTTATATAATCCTGCTATTTCATCATTAAATAAAGGAGATGAAATCATTGCAGAAGCTTGCAAAGAAAATATTTATAGTTTCTTTCCAGATAGTATGTATGTAGAAATATCTACGCATTTACCAATAAACAATAAATATTTAGAAAGAATTAAAAAAGTTAATTATTCTTTTGTTTTAGGAAGTAATTTATTAATGTCAAAAATGGATGCAAGATTTAGGCAATGGGATATAAAAATGTGGAATGTAGATTATATGAAACCAGTAATTTTGATGGGAGTAGGATGGAATAGATATTCAGAGAAAGCAACATATTATACAAAAACTTTATATAAAAAACTATTCTCAAAAGAATATATACACAGTGTAAGAGATGAATACACAAAGTTAAAATTAAATGAAATAGGTATAAACAATGTAATTAACACAGGATGTCCTACATTTTGGGACTTTGACAAAAATTTGTGCAGACAAATCCCAAAAAATAAAAATGAAAAAGTTATTTTCACATTAACAGATTATAGAAGAGACTATAAAAAAGATAAACAATTTATAGAAACCTTAAAGAAGAACTATAAAGAAATATACTTTTGGCCCCAAGGAATAGACGATTATGAATACTTAAAAGAACTAGAAAAATCTAACATAATACAGACAATTCCCCCAGCGCTCAGTGAATTTGATAAAATTTTAGAGAAAAAAATAGACTATATTGGCACTAGACTACACGGAGGAATAAGAGCATTAAAATATAGATGTAGGACAATTATCTTAGCAGTAGACAATAGAGCAATAGAAATAAATAAAAACTATAACATACCAATACTAAAAAGAGAAGAAATCGATAAACTAGAAGAAGAACTAAATAATGAATTAATTACAGATATAAAAACGCCTATTACAAATATAGAAAAATGGAAAAATCAATTCAAGGTATAGGTATAAATTATCCAATTTGTGGTTTGAAAATAGAAGGCTGATTGGTGTTTGGGTTGTTTTAGGTAGAGTATAAATTGGGTACGTTGCCCGCTCCTGGAGGTATGTATATAAAATATTTATTCCACTCCTCGGCTTGTTACATTGCCTACGCCTTCTAAGCCTAAAATAAACGAGCCTCTCGTTACATTCTTCACGCTTCCTCATTTATTTTAGTCTAAGAAGGCGTACGACAATTCCACGGCACACTCGTCGTTACATAAATATTTTATATACATACCTCCTAACGCTGACTGAGCTACTGTTTTTGCCTTCTATTTTCAAGTTACAAATTGAAAAGAAGCTTTTAATAATTACGAGGAAGGAGAATGAGATATTGTTGGAAAAATATAAAGTAAAATCTCCAGTTGCAATATTACTTTTTAACAGAGTCGAAAACACCAAAAAACTTTTTAACATTATAAAAAAAGTAAAACCAGAAAAACTATTTCTCATCGCAGATGGTCCAAGAAAAGAAAATAAAGAAGACACTATTAAATGCGAAGAAACAAGAAAAATCTTTGACAACATTGATTGGAACTGCAAAGTTTATAAAAAGTTTTCTGACAAAAATTTAGGCTGTGCAAAAAATGGATATACAGGATTTAGTTGGGTATTTGAAAATGTAGAGGAAGCTATTTTTTTAGAAGATGACTGTATACCAGACATAAGCTTTTTCAAATTCTGTGACGAATTACTAGAAAAATATCGAAATGATAGCAGAATAATGCTAATTAGTGGAACAAATCAATTAGGAAATTGGAAAAAAACAGATTATAGCTATCACTTTTCAAGATTTGGTGGAATTTGGGGTTGGGCTTCTTGGAGGAGAGCTTGGAAATATTATGATTTTGATATGAGACTCTGGAATGATAAAGAAGTTAGAAAAAATTTAAGAAAGCAATTGAACTTTTTTCAATATATTTCACGTAGGGATATTTATAATCAAATATATAATAAAACAGCCAAGTTTAGTTCTTGGGCTTATCAATGGGGATTTGCTAGAATTGTACAATCAGGGCTTGCTATTTCACCTTGTGTAAATTTAATAACCAATATTGGGTCTGGAAATGACGCTACAAATAACAAGAAAAAATCTTCTGTTTCAAACTTAAAATCATTCGAAATGAAATTTCCACTCAAACATCCTCAATTTGTTTTGCCAGATGTGGAATATGACAAGAAAATTTATAACAAAATTCAAGGGTCTAATTATAGAATTTTAAAAAATTATTTATCTTATAGAGTTAAAAGAGTTTTGAAGTAAAGGATTTCTCAGAACGAAGTTTATTTTAATTGTATCAGGGAAATTGATTGGTATTGAATTAATATTAAAATATAAAAGTTAAAATCAGCTTTGTAGAAAAGGGGAAAGATGGAAAAAAATATTACCTTAAAAAATATTTTTGGAAATAGTATGTGGCAAATTGGAGAAAAGATTATAACAATGATTTTCTCTGTTTTTGTTACTTCTATTGTTGCCAGATATTTAGGAACAGAAGACTATGGTTTTGTAAATTATATTATTTCAATTGTGATGCTTTTTACAACTTTTTCTACTTTAGGAATGGAAAAAATCACCATTAAAGATATTATTGAAAGAGAAGAATCAGAAGAAAGAATTTTAGGTACAAGTTTTTATATTAGATTAATTGGTGGAATAGTATTAATATTTATATCACAAATAACAATTTATATATTAGATGAGAAAAATATGTTGGCGCAGCTTTTGGGATTGATAATGGGATTATGCATGATTTTTAGAGCATATGAAGTTATAGAATATTATTTACAGTCTCAAATGAAACTAAAAACTATTTCAATAATAAGATTTTGTTCAACATTTTTTGTAGCGATTTTAAGAATATTAGTTGTTATTTTTGATTGGGGAATAGTAGGATTTACTGCAACATATTTATTTGATGCAATAATTGTAGCGGTGCTTTTAAAAATATGGTACAAGAAAAGAAAAAAACTTAAATTTAAGTTTAGTTTAGAATATGCTAAAAGAATTTTATCAAAATGTTGGTATGTGGCAATTAGTGGATTGATGGTTACATTATATATGAGAATTGACCAAGTTATGCTTGGTTCAATGCTTGATAATAAAACTGAAAATGGTATATATTCAGCAGCTGTTAGAATTGCTGAAATCTGGTATTTTGTTCCAACTGCTATTATTTCAGCTTTTCAACCAGCAATTGTTATGAAAAAAAAGTATAGTGAAGAGCAGTATGAAAAATCTATGCAAAGATTATATGATATAGTGGCAATTGTTGGAATAGCTTTTGGAATTTTGATTACGCTTTTTGGAGATATTGCAGTTCAAATATTATATGGTGAGGAATATAAAGGTGCAACATCAATATTAAAAATTAGTGTATGGGCAGGTTTATTTGCTACTTTAGGGACTGCTAGGTCTGTATGGCTTGTGAATGAGAATTTGCAAAAATATAGTTTGATTTATACATCTATTGGTTGTGTTACAAATATAGTATTAAATTATTTCTTGATTCCTAAAATTGGTGCAAGGGGAGCAGCAATTGCTACACTAATTGCTCAGTTTGTAACAAATGTATTGGCATTAGTACCGTTTAAAAAGACAAGAAAATCTTCTACTATGATTTTGAAATCTATATTTTTAAATCAAACTGTGAAAGATGTTTTTAAAACTTTTAGAATTAGAATAAATAATTTATTTTTTAGAGAACAAGGGAGGGGTTAGTAATCCTTCTAATTGAATATACACAACATCAGTAAGGAATGAAGATATTGTGATACAGAGTAAAGTTAATTTTTTTGAATATAAATGGTGTTTTTGAATAAAATGCAGTATGGAAATATTAATCTCAATGTCAAGTTTAAAGTTATTTGGAAATTATCAAGAAGTATTAGTGATTTTATTTTTTATACTGTTTTTTTATATGTTATATAGATTTAAAAGAATAGTATTTAATGTAAATCTACTAGTTCTTATCGGATTTTCATTAACATATTATTTAATTTCGCTTAAATATTCACAAGATGTAAGTCAAATATCAATTTACTGTATTTTGGCTTACTATATAGGTTTAATGCTTGTTGCAGTAAATAAAAATAAGGATAAATGTATAATAAAATATACATATGCTATTGCAATTGGTTTTTTTATTCACGCAATGCTAAATTATTTAGTAAATGTAAACTCAGATAGTAGAAATACAATAGACTTTTGGACACATGGGGTAAAGTCAGCAAGTTTGCAAGCTATAATGCTTACAATGATTATGGGTACTAGTTTTTTTTCTTTAATTTGTTTGAAAGAAAAATGGAAAAAAATAATTTTTCTTATTTGTATTTTGTTTGCAATATTGTATGACTTAATTCTATCTACAAGAACACTGTTAATTGTTGGGGGGATTTCTATTGCTATATCATTTATAATGTTTGTAATTTTGAATTATAAAAATAATAGGCAAGAAATAAATAGATGTCTTAAAACGATTTTCTTTTTGATGTTATTTGTTTTTATTTTTTATTCTATAAATTTTCTAGGAATAAAAAATGTAGTTAATGAATCTAATTTTTCTGCTAGAATGAGAAAAATAGATACAACAGAAGTTGATAAAGACAGAGTAGAAACTCAAATTTTATCAATTGGCAGTCTATTTGAATATCCAATGGGAGGAAATAATGAAGAAATTGGAAATTTAAAATATGCTCATAATATGTGGTTTGATGTTGCAAAACAAGCAGGAATTATTCCATTTGCATTGCTAGTTTCTTTTTTTGTTATTAACTTGAGAAATTTGTTTAATTTGATAAAAAATCCAAAAGTGAGTTGTGAGCTTAAGATTTTTTTAGTTGGAATTTATGTGGCTGTGTTACTTAATTTTTTTGTTGAACCTATTATGCAAGGAGAACCTTTATTTTTTATAATGTTTTGTATGGTCATGGGAATGGTTGATGAAAGGCGAATTTTTGATATCCATAAAGTTTAAAAATAATCTTGATTTTTATGTAAATCTATGATAAAATTTTTATTGTAGCTATTTAAATATTTCCACATTAAAAATTTTAGGAGGAAAAAGTATGAACATGAATGCTATGGAAAGATTAAACAAGGCAATTGCTGAAACAAACTGCCGGATAGTGGCTGGATTAGATCCAACCGTGGAAATTCTTCCAGCTTATATGCAAGGAAAGATTGTGGCTTCCAGTGATAAAGCATGGGAAGAAGCAAAAGTGATTGAAGAGTTTTGTAGGGATTATATTTGGACAATTTCAGATATTGTTCCGGCAATTAAAATCAATTCAGCTTTCTTCGAAAAGGAGCATTTACAGCCGGTTTTCAGAAGTGTTGCCAGATATGCAAAAAGTTTAAACCTTTATGTCATTGGTGACCTAAAGAGAGCTGATATTGGTTCAACTTCAAAGGCATATGCAGAAGCATGGCTTGGAGAAGACCAGCCATTTGATGCTATTACTATCAATCCTTATTTTGGAACTGATGGTGTGAAGCCTTTGATAGAAATGGCAGCTGAGAATGAAAAGGGAGTCTTTGTTTTGGTTAAGACTTCTAATGATTCTTCGGCGGAAATACAGGATCAGGTGATATTCGGGAGCAGAAACCCTGTGTATCATGAAGTAGCACATTTGGTGAATATGTGGGGAGCTTCTGTTTCTGATGGATATTATTACAATCCTGTTGGAGCCGTGGTTGGAGCAACTCATCCTAAGGATGCAGAGCTCTTAAGAGCTTATATGCCAAACACTATGTTCTTAGTTCCTGGTTATGGGGCTCAGGGGGCAACAGCAAAAGATGTTGCTGTTAACTTTGATCAAAATGGATTAGGAGCTATAGTGAATTCATCACGAGGACTTATGTGTGCCTATAAAAAAGACAAATATAAAGAATTTGTAGGTGAATTTGGCAAAGGATGGGAAGAAGCAACTAAGGCGGCTTGCCTTGATGCAAAGGAAGACATCAATAATGCTGTCAATCCTGAAATTAAATAGTAAATAGCGGTTTAAGGCGGAGTAATAAATTACTCTGCCTTTTTCTGTTATAATTTAGTCTGGCATAAAAGTAAGACGTTAAAAAATTAAGTCTAAATGGTAATCTTTTTCTAAAGTTAACTTAGAAAAAATCATCAAAAACCTATACAAAATTGAAATTTAGTTATATAATATACAAAAAATTAAAAGTAAAATTTTGCTTTTAAAACATATTAAAAATTGAAAGGATGATTCTAAATGGAATTAAAAAGAATGCTAGTAGGCTTAGAAGGTCTAAAAGTAAAAGGAGATTTAAATCTAGAGATAAGTGGAGTTGAAAAAAATTCAAAAGAGGTTAAGGAAGGATATTTGTTTGTTGCAATTAAAGGGTTTTCAGTAGATGGGCATCAATATGTGAAATCAGCTATTGAAAATGGAGCAACAGCAGTAATGATAGAAGAAGGATGTGATTTTAAATCATTAGAAATACCAGATAATATAACAGTTATAATGGCAAAAGATACTAGAGAAGGATTAGCAATAGTATCTGCAAATTTCTATGATAATCCATCAACAAAATTTAAATTAATTGGTGTAACAGGAACAAAAGGAAAAACAACAACAACTTTTATGATTAAAGAAATATTACAAAAAGCAGGAAAAAAAGTAGGACTAATTGGGACAATTGCAACATATATTGGTGATAAGAAGATAAAAGATAGTGACAGAACAACACCAGAAAGTTTAGAATTGCAAAAGATGTTCAAACAAATGGCTGATGAAGGTGTAGAGGCTGTTGTAATGGAAGTTTCTTCACAAAGTTTAAAATTACATAGAGTTGACGGATGTAATTTTGATATAGTATTATTTACTAATTTTTCAGAGGATCATATTAGTCCAAATGAACATCCAGATATGCAAGATTATTTACAATCAAAATTAAAATTATTCAAAATGTGTAAAACAGGTTTTACAAATGCAGATGACTTACAAGGAGCAAAAATACCAAGTTTATTTCCAGATAGTGAAATTATAACTTATGGAATAGATAATTTTGCAAAAGTTACAGCAAGAGATGTAACAATTACAAATTCATATGTGGATTTTAGAGTTAAGATAGATGGAAAGAATGAAAGAATAAGAGTAAAAATACCAGGTAGATTTAGTGTATATAATTCACTTTCTGCAATATGTGTTGCTCAAAAATTTGGAGTACCAGCAGAAGTTATAAAAGAAGCACTATTAGAAGTTAGAGTTCCAGGAAGATCTGAAATGGTAGATAATAAACTAGAAATTCCTGTTATGATTGATTATGCACATTCACCAGAAAGCTTAGAAAATATTTTGAAAGCTGTAAAAAGTTACACAAGAGGAATGGTAATTTGTGTATTTGGTTGTGGTGGAGATAGAGATCCAGGAAAAAGACCAATAATGGGAGAAATTTCAGGTAAAATAGCAGATTATACAATTATAACATCAGATAATCCAAGAACAGAAGATCCACAAAAAATAGTAGATCAGATTGAAGAAGGGATAAAAAAGACAAAAGGAAAATATGAAGTTATAGTTGATAGAACAGAAGCAATAAAAACAGCTTTAAAAAAGGCTAATTATAAGGACATAGTAGTTTTAGCTGGAAAAGGTCATGAACCATATCAAGAAATAAATGGAATAAAACATCCTTATGATGAAAGAGTTATTGTAAGAGAGCTTGCTTCAGAAATAGAAGAAGAAAAAGCAAAAAAAGAAAACAAAAAATCAAATAGAAATAGTAAAACTAATAAATAAGAAATTATTTGAATCATATAATTAATAATAGAAGTACTAAAAGAAAGAAATTGTTATATTAATAAGAATTTAAAATATGCTTATTACTTATAACACATTTCTTGATTTATAGGGAGAAAATCCTTATATAATAACTAAAGAAATAAAAGCAGAAAGGTTTGAGAAAATTGAGTTTTGAAATAACGATATTACTAATCACATTTATAATATCTATTATATTAGCGACTATAATAATTCCAATGCTTAAAAAATTAAAAGTTGGGCAGATAGAAAGAGATGATGGTCCTGCATCTCATTTAAAAAAACAAGGGACACCTACAATGGGAGGAATAATAATAATAATAGCAATGATAATTTCTGTTATAGGTGCATATATATATTTATTAATAACAGGAAGGGTAGATATTGCTAAAAATTTAATTCCATTGCTATTATTAACAATAGGTTTTGGTGCAATAGGATTTATTGATGACTATAAAAAATTAGTATTGAAAAATACAGAAGGTTTAAAACCAAGTTATAAAATGTTAGGATTATTAATAATATCAGTTGCATATGTTTTATTTTTAACACAGGGTCTAGAAATTGGAACAGAAACATATATTCCAATATTAAAAACATATATAACTTTGCCAAATTATATTTATGTACCAGCAGCAATAATTGTAATCTTAGCAACAACAAATGCTATTAATTTAACAGACGGAATAGATGGATTATCATCAAGTGTTTCTTCAATAATAATTACAGCTTTAACGGTAATAGGAATGAATATTGGAGTACCAGAAGTTTCCATATTTGGAAGCATTGTAATAGGAGCAACAATTGGATTTTTAATGTTTAACTTACACCCAGCAAAAGTTTTTATGGGAGATACAGGTTCATTACTATTAGGAGGAGTTGTATCAGGTTTGGCACTATATTTGAAAATGCCATTATTATTACTTGTGATTGCATTAATTCCAGTATTAGAAACATTGTCTGTAATAATACAAGTAGCATATTTTAAGAAAACTGGAAAGAGATTTTTCAAAATGGCACCATTGCATCATCATTTTGAATTGTCGGGATGGAAAGAAAGTAAAGTAGTAATAGTATTTAGTTTGGTGACACTATTATTGTGTATATTAGGATTACAATTGATATAGAATTATAATAAAAAAATAAAAAACTTAATAAAAATAAAAAAGAAAATATAGATCAGAAGAACTACAAAAGAACAAACAAGGAGGTTTCTTAATGGCAAAGAAGAAAAAAGGCAAGTTTTCAAGATTCTTAAATAATCCAATGGATTTTACTTTGCTTATAACTATAATTCTTCTGCTTGGAGTAGGACTTGTAATGTTATTGTCAGCAAGTTCTCCTTCAGCTTTAGCAGATACTGGTGATAGTTATAGATATTTTAAGAGGCAATTATTATTTGCAATACTTGGATTAATAGCAATGTTTGCGATTTCAAAAATAGATTACAGATTTTATCAAAAATTTTACAAACAGGCATGGTGGATTTCTTTAATATTATTGGCTGCAGTACTATTAATAGGAAGAGAAGTAAATGGTGCTAAAAGGTGGATTTATTTTACAGATACTTTATCAGTTCAACCTTCGGAAATTGTAAAGTTTTTAATGATAGTATTTTATGCAGGAATATTAGTAAAAAACAGAGATGAGTTGCCAAAAGTCGGAAAAGGATTTGTAAAACATTTTGCAATGATAGTTCCAATAATAGGATTGTTACTATTACAACCTCACTTTAGTGCATCAATAGTAATCTTAGGAATAATATCTATAATGATGATTGTAGCAGGATGTAAGTTTAAACATTTTTTGGGAGCAGGAAGTTTTTTAATTCCATTCATAATAATATTAGTAATAATTGAACCTTATCGTCTTCAAAGGGTATTGACTTTCTTAGATCCATGGCAAGATGCTACAGGAGATGGATGGCAAGTAATACAGAGTTTATATGCTATAGGCTCAGGAGGACTATTTGGAGCAGGATTGGGAGAAAGTAAACAAAAATACTTGTACATACCAGAACCACATAATGACTTTATTTTTTCAATAATAGGAGAAGAATTAGGATTTATAGGTTGTGCAATAATCATAATATTATTTGCAATATTTATATGGAGAGGAATTTTAATTGCGATGAAATCACCAGATATGTTTGGGAGTTTGATGGCAGTAGGAATAACATCTTTGATTGCAATACAAGTAATAATAAACATTGCAGTTGTAACATCATCAATGCCTGCAACAGGTATGCCATTACCATTCTTTAGTTACCGGTGGAACCGCATTATTTATATTATTGTGCGAAATGGGAGTACTACTCAATATTTCAAGAGCAAGTGCTAAAGCAACAGGAAAATAAGATAAAGTGAAAGTTAGGAATACACCAAATTGTTCTAAGTTTCAGGAGCATTGGAGTGTTCCTAACGTTTATAAAGAAAGGAAAGAAATTAATGAAAGTAGTTATAGCAGCAGCAGGAACAGCTGGTCATATAAACCCAGGAATTGCAATTGCAAATAAAATCAAAGAAGAAGAAAAAGGTTCAGACATAACATTTATTGGTACTACGAGAGGTCTAGAAAATGATTTAGTACCTCGAGCTGGATATAAATTAAGAACAATTGATGCATATGGGTTAAGTAAGAAAATTTCTATTGAAAATTTAAAAAAAATGTATAAGACCTTTAAAGGTCTAGGTGAGGCAAAGGCAATAATAAAAGAATTGAATCCAGATATAGTTATAGGTACTGGTGGATATATTTGTGGTGCGACTATTTCAGCTGCACATAGTTTACAAATTCCAACAATCTTACATGAAAGCAATAGTTTTCCAGGAAAAGCGGTAAGAATGCTTGCTAAAAAAACAGATACAATATTAATTTCATTTGAAGAGGCTAGAGAAAGAATACCAAAGTGTAAAAATATTGTTTTTACAGGAACGCCTGTTAAAATAAAAAAGAAAAATTTTAGCAAAGAAGAAGTTTTTAAAATAAAAGAAGATTTAGGAATAAAAAATGAAAAGCCTATTGTATTAATATTTGGCGGAAGTCAAGGTGCTAGAAGAATAAATGAGGCAGTTTTAGGAATAATAAAAAATAAATTAAATAAAGATTATCAAATTGTATGGGCAACCGGTCCAAAACAATATGACATAGTCAAAGAAAAACTAGAAGATAGCAATATTAGTATAAAATATATTGAAAATACAAAAATCTTATCATACATATATAATATGGAAGAGGTAATGAATATAGCTGATTTGATAGTTTCTAGAAGTGGAGCAATGACAATAACAGAGATTGCAAATTTAGCTAAACCATCTATTTTAATACCACTTCCAAATGTTAGTAATGATCATCAAATGTATAATGCAAAAGTTTTAGCAGACAAAAAAGCGGCTGTTATATTTAAAGATGAAGATTTAAATACAGTTGATTTAAATAGCAAAATAAATGAAATTGTTTTAGATAAAAATAAAAGATTGCAAATGGGAAAAAATGCTTTTACAGTTTCAACAAATAATGTAGAGGATAAAATATGGCATGAAATTCAAAAACTTGTGAAAGGTGAAAGTAAATAGAATAATATATTGTTAATAAATATGAAAAGAAATTAAAATATTAAAGTATATAGATAGAAGGGAAGCAGATGTTCAAAAAAATAAGGGTAAAGATAATTTTAGGTATTATAGTTTTTGCAATTATTTTAATTGCTACTATGAATATAGTTAATATACAGTTAGTTAAAAATAGTGATATAAATCAAGAAATAATTGCAAATATATGTAATAATATAAAAATTGTAACTATAGTTTCAATAGTAATATTATTAGTTGCAATATTAGTGCTCATAAAAATTTTATCAAAATATGTAATTTATCCGGTGGACAAGTTAATAAAAAGTGGAGAAAAAATAAATAATTCTAATAAAGAAGATATGATAGATATGATGACATCTGAATTAGAGAACAAGTTAAGTGAAGTATCTTCACAAAAAAATCAAATAGAAACAATTTTACTTCATATGACAGATGGAATTATAGCTTTTAATAGACAAGGTGAAATTATTTTAATAAATCCAGCAGCAAAGCAGTTATTAAGTATCGGACCAGAAGATAATACGTTTGACGATATATTCCAAAAATTCAAATTAGATATTAATATGGAAAAAATTATATATTTAGAAAACTGGACTTCAACAGAACAAAGAATAGAAGTAGAAGATAAGTTTGTAAATGTTTATTTTGCACCTTTTAAAGATGAATTAGATAGGCCAGATGGAGTAATTGCAGTTGTGCAAGATATTACAGAACATGTAAAATTAGATAATATGCAAAAAGAATTTGTGGCAGATGTATCACATGAATTAAAAACACCAATTACTTCAATAATGGGATATGCTGATACTTTGTTAGAAGGAGATTATGACAAAGAAACTCAAGAAAAATTTTTGAATGTAATTGCATCAGAGTCTAGAAGAATGGCTAGATTAGTAACAGATTTATTAACTTTATCTAGATATGATAATAATAAGAATAAAACTAAAAAGGTTCAATTTGATTTGGGTGATTTGGTTAAAAAATGTCAAGAAAAATTAGCAATTGAGATAAAGAAGAAAAATCATGATGTAAAATGTTTTGTAACAGCAGATGTGCCTCTTGTATATGCAGATAAGGATGACATTGAAAGAGTTATTTTAAATATTTTAACTAATAGTATTAAATATACTAAAGAAAATGGAGAAATTAAAATATATGTTGGATTTGTATATAATGATGCATATATAAAGATTTTTGATAATGGAATAGGAATTCCAGAAGAAGATTTATCTAGAATTTTTGAAAGATTTTATAGAGTGGATAAGGCTCGTACAAGAGAAATGGGAGGAACAGGTCTTGGGCTTTCAATTGCTAAAGAAATTTTAGATAAAAATGGTGGAAGCATTGATATAAAAAGTGTTGTGGGAAAAGGAACAGAGGTTGTTGTTAAGATTCCTACGAAGTAGTGATAATGAGTTTTAATGGAGAATAAAAAGGTAGAATAATTATATAATAAAACTAGTCAAGTATCTTTGAATTTTGTGTTTCAATTTAAGATTTTTGACTAGTTTTTTTATTTATTGAATTAATTTGATTTATAAATTTAATAAGTACAAAATAAATATAGCATTTTATTAGAAAATTTTCAATATGCAAAAATAAAAAAAAATTAAAATTAAGATATTTTTTGGTTTTTTTAAATCTTTATTTTTTCTTTAATTTTAGCTTTTGTTGGGTTCATCGATATTTTTGTTAATCAAATTAATTTACAAAAAATATAGCATAAATCATTTAATCGTTGGGTAAATTAAACTTAGATAAAAACATACTTAATAAATTAGAATTTTATAAATAATCAATAATATTATAGTCTATTTACTGCAACATCTATTTTTTATAAATTTAAATTTTTATTTTACAAAAATTAAGGAGGAATATTTCAATGTATTATCAAAAGAAAAATTTTAAAGAAACAAAAGGTATAACATTAATAGCATTAGTACTAACAATAATTATTTTATTAATACTAGCAGGAGTAACAATCTCAGCGCTTAGTGGAGATAATGGAATATTGAATAATGCGACCAAAGCGAAGGAAGAAACAGAAAAAGCTAGTAGAGAGGAAAATGCAATATTACAAGGTTTATTAGATGAAATGGATAATATAAATCCATCAACAGATGGATTTAATGAGGCAAAAAATGTAAATAGTCCAAAATTAAGTCAAGGAATGATACCAATAAAATATAATGGCAGTAATTGGGTAGTTTGTGCAGAAGATGACGATGATTGGTATAGTTATGATAATAATAAAAAGTGGGCAAATGTAATGTTAAGTGACGGAAAATATAAAGAAGGACAAGTACAAGTGGGACAAGTTGTGGAAGAAAATGAATTAGGAAGTATGTATGTGTGGATACCAAGATATGCATATAAAATAAATGGAACAAATAGTATAGATGTTACATTCTTAGCAGGTAACACAAATAGAGATGGAGCAGGTACAGAATATGCAAAAGAATCAGCGGAAGTAGATACAACTACAACTAAAATTGTTCATCCAGGATTTACATTAGGAAATAGAGAATTAAGAGGAATATGGGTTGCTAAGTTTGAAGCAAGTGGAACTGATAGCAATGGAAATGCAGTAGGAAATGCAAGTGCAGATTCTGGTTCACAGAAATATGCACCGGTATCAGGTGTAACAATAGCAAAAAGCTTACCAAATAAAATAAGTTGGAGACATATAACTATAGGAGAGAGCGAATATCAAAGTATGCTAATTGCAGGAGATAATAAAGATAAATATGGATTAAATGGGGCAAGTAGTCATCTAATAAAAAACAATGAATGGGGAGCAGTAGCATACTTGTGTTATAGTAGTTATGGAACTGTGCCAAAAACTAATAGTTGTGGAACATTAGTTCAAGATAGTCATTGGTATGATTTATATACAGGGCAAGGACCAAAAACATCAACAAATGAAGGTTGGTATTCATATGAAGAAGGACATGGATATAATACAACAATAGGAATGTTATCAAGTACAACTGGAAACATAACTGGAGTATATGATATGGCGGGAGGAGCTTACGAAAGAGTAGCAGGATATTTAGATAACGGAAATGGAAATTTAAATACTTATGGAAAAAGTACAAGTAATAGTAGTATAAAATATTTTGAAAGTGGAACTTTAAAATCAGAATATAAAGATTTGTGGAATAGTTATGAAGTAAGTGAAGAAGAAAAGACAAATAAAATACAAATAGAAGGAGAAGGAACACTAACCCAAAGTCAATTGTGGAATTGGAATAAAAATGATTTAAAATATCAAGAAGCAAGAAAAAGATTAACACAGGCAATTTATGAAAATATGGCAGTTCATAAAGGAATAGGCATTAATGAAGTATCAACAGGCTTTTCATTTTATGCACCATATAAACCAGCAGAAACGGCAAAAAATCAGGCTCCATGGGGGTGGTTTAAAAATCCAGAAACAGCAGCAAAAAATAATCCAAGTCAAGAGTATGGAAAAGCATGGAGTAATGATAATATGCTAATAGGACATGCTTCGGTGCCGTTCGTTGTGCGTGGTGGTGGTTGCAGTGATGGTAGTGGTGCTGGTGTGCTGTATGCGGGGATTACTGGTGGTTACGCTAGCAACAACAGCGGGTTCCGCGCTGTGTTGGTCGTGTAGCACTTTGAAGTGACCTAGAGCCTAAATACCTTTTTTCGGCACAAATTATTATATAGGTATGAAATAAAATACGGGATTAAACTGAAATGCTTCGATGCCGTTCGTTGTGCGTGGTGGTAATTGCAATAATGGTAGTGGTGCTGGTGTGCTGTATGCGAATATTACTAATGGTAACGCTAACAACAACAACGGGTTCCGCGCTGTGTTGGTCGTGTAGCACTTCGATACACAAAGATTATTTTAGTAATCTATCCCAGGTAATATTTGTTTAAGGACAAAATTGAGAGTAGTATACTTTAAAGTTAAGACATCAGGATTTGTATCAAAGAAGTTTAATTCCATTGACATGCATATGTCATAAACACATAAATAGTAAATTTGTTCTAGTAAGAAATGAAAGTCCAGATTTATAAAAAAATAATTTGCTATAATTCAGATAAGAATAACTTTGTTTGAATTGTTGCAAATTATTTTTTTAATAAAATTTTTAAAATAATTTAAATAATTTATAATAAAGAATCTCTTTTAAAATTTTCAATAGATTCAAAAAATTTTTTATATTCTTCTTGATAATAACTTTTATTTACTAAAAAATCACATTTGTTTAATATTTTTTGTTGAAGATTATATGAATTACAATGAGATGAATGTCCAAGCCAAGAATTTAGGCGAGGTAATACTTTTTGAAAATTTAAATTTCCATTTTTGTATAAATTATTCCAGTTTTTAATTTTTCTCTTAATTTTTTTCTTGCTAGAAGTTCTAAGGAGTCTATGCGTTGAAAAAATTCTATACCCACAAAAATTCACACCCATTTTTGATGGATAATATCTGGATTTATCATTTAAAGTTAAATGGAGATGTTGAGCAAGGAATTCCTCAATAATTTGTTTATATCTTTTACAATCTAATTTATTTTCTAGTAAAATTATAAAGTCATCCATATATCGTACATAGTATTTTAAATGTAAAGTTCTTTTTATATATTGATCTAGTTCATTTAAATAAATGTTTGCAAAAAATTGGCTAGTATAATTACCAATAGGAATACCAATAGTAGAATTGGAATCAGAACAGCTGAAGATTAATAATTTTGTAAAATCCAATAATTTTTTATCAGATATATATTTTTTCATTATAGAAAATAGAATGTTTTTATCTATATTATAAAAAAATTTTTTTATATCACATTTTAAAATCCAATAATCAGGATATGATCTTTGAAAAATTCTCATTTGTTTTTGAATATAATCCACAGCTTTGTGAGTTCCTTTATCTGTTAAACAGGCATAAGAAGAAAAAATAAATTTAGGAACTATATAGGGTTTTATAAATTCTTCTATATACCATTGATGTACTATTCTGTCTTTGTATGGTAATGCTTGAATAATACGTTCTTTAGGTTCATAAATGATAAAAGAACGATATTTTCCTACCTTATATGTATTATTTTTAATATTATTTAAAAGGTTTATAAGATTATTTTCTAAATTAAGTTCAAAATTTATGACTTCATATTTAAATGTTTTGTTTTTTTTTGCTCTGTAATGTGCAGCAAGAATTTTATCAAAAGTTAAGGAATTATCAAAAGCATTTTTTATCGTTTTAGGCATGATGAAATCCAACCTCCTAACATATTACAGATGTCAGTTATTAATCTGCACCAATATTCGTAATTTTGAGTAGAAATGTAATGGTATTTATGAGAAAGCCTAATTTGAATTTTTAGCAGATTTAGATTTATATCAAATTCATTTAAAAATTTT
>CAJFQT010000003.1 GCA_904419095.1 uncultured Clostridia bacterium
TTATTAGTTATTAATTCTACATTTGTGATATAATAAATGTAGATTATATATATAATATTTTTAATTTATGTATAAAAATGATTTTTAAGATAATTAATATAATCAATGTTAAAAAAATATTTAAAAAATTTTAAAAAAACTATTGACAATAATATAAAAATTTAGTATACTAAAACACGTCGGAAGGACAAACGGTCGCTTAGCTCAGCTGGAAGAGCATCTGCCTTACAAGCAGGGGGTCATAGGTTCGAGCCCTATAGCGACCACCAGTTTTTTACGGCCCGGTAGTTCAGTTGGTTAGAACGCTAGCCTGTCACGCTAGAGGTCGACGGTTCGAGCCCGTTCCGGGTCGCCATTTTTTTATGTAAGAAGTGGCATTTAAATATAATTAGTGTTTATTTCTTATATATATAAAATGGCTTCATAGCTCAGTTGGTAGAGCAGAGGACTGAAAATCCTCGTGTCAGTGGTTCGATTCCACTTGAAGCCACCAAAAAAGACTTACACAGTTTTGTGTTAAGTTTTTTTTATTTTTAAAAAGTAGTAACCAAAAATATCCACCCTCCATATTATATATTATACAAAGGAACAACAAAAGAAAACAAGAAAAATGTTTTCGAAAGGGGGTCTAGACTATGCCAGAGAACAGAGGATGCGGTGGATTCGGATTTGGTGATGACTGCTGCTGGATAATCATCTTAATAATATTACTTTGCTGCTGTTGCGGTGGAAATAGAGGAGGATGCTGCTAATTCTTTTCTAATATACACAAGAAGAACAATAAAAGGAATTGATGAAACATTCAATTCCTTTTATTGTTTTAGAATTATTATATAAATGATATTATTTTTTCTCATTGAAATTCATATTATTTCCATATCTTTTTATTTTTTGAGTTGTGGTTTTTTCAAATTCTTTATCACGAATAATAAAGTTCTTAATATGTTTATAATTAGGTAATTTACTATTAACACTTGCAACTACATCGGCAATTATCTTTTTTATTTCAGCTTTTGTAGGAACAGACCCCTTTAAATATTCTGTGATTGCTTCAATATTAGGAAAAATTTGAGCATTTACATATGTTTCATCATCATTTTCTTTTTGAATTCCTAATACTAAAGATTCAGATACTAATGGACTATCATTTAAATAATATTCAACTTCTTCAGGATATATATTTTTACCGTTTTTAGTAACAATAACACTTTTACATCTACCAGTAATATATAGATAACCATTTTCATCAATTTTGCCTAAATCACCAGTATAAAACCAACCATTTTTCAATACTTTTGAGGTTTCTTCTGGATTATTGTAATATCCAAGCATAACATTTGGACCTTTAACAATTATTTCGCCAACACCAGTATCATTTGGGTTGTTAATTTTATATTCAACATTTGGAATAGGAAGACCAACACTATCATTTTTTTTGTAAAAATCGGTATTTCCAGCAACAAGAGGTGAACATTCTGTTAAACCATATCCTTGAAGTGTATTTAATCCTAATTTATCAAAATCAGATACGATAATTGGATTTAAAGATGCAGCACCTGCAATAAAAACACGAAGTCTGCCACCTAATGTGTTTTTTACTTTTGACTTCACTACTTTTTTTATAATAAATGGTAGATTATTATATGGATTTTCGTTTTCTTTTCTATATTTTTCTGGTAAAGATTTATTCATACTTTTTATAATGTTTTTATGGATGTTTTCCAAAAGTAATGGTACACATAAAACTACAGATGGGTGGTATTCATTAATATTTTGTAAAATATGTTTTAACCCTTCACAGTATGCAATACTTGCACCGCTATATATTGGTAATAAAAATCCAAGAGTACATTCATATGTGTGATGTAGGGGTAATATAGAAAAGAATAAATCACTTCTTTTTACTTTAACGATTCCATATGTTGATAATATATTAGAGCATATGTTCCTTTGAGATAAGCAGACACCTTTTGCATTTCCTGTAGTTCCTGAAGTAAATAAAAGTATTCTCATTTCATCTGGATTTATTTCTATTTTTTCAAACGAGTTATCTCCATTTGAAAGTAATTTTAGACCATCTTCTTTAAATTTAGAAAAACTAATCATATTTTCAGCTTGGTTATTGTCAAAATTGACAAGGAAAAGTTCTTTGTTATTTAAAGAGGAATTATTAATTATTTGTGAAATATTTTTGTCATCACCTAAAAGGCAAACACTTTCAGAAATGTTTAAAAAGTTTATAACATCATCTGCATGAAGTTCTTTATCAATAGGTACAACTACACCAACAATAGAGGCAGCTAGATAAGAAACAGCCCACATGTATGAGTTTTTTCCAATTACTGCTATGCGTTTGTTCAGAAATCCATTTTTTATAAGACTTGTCCCAATTGAAGAAACATCTTTCTCAAATTCTTCATATGTTACAGAATAGATTTTTCCTGAATTATCCTTTAATTTAAAAGCGGTTCTAGTTTTGTAAATTTTAGAAGAACGTGTTAGCATATCCTTAAAATTAGTGACTTCCTCACATTTGTGATATTTATTTCTTAATTTTTCAGCGATTGTTAAATTTTTGTCTTTCATATTATCAATCCTTTCGATTATTCGTATCTATAAAAATTAAAATTAGTATCTTTATTAACAATTAAACTGCCATCAACGATTGATTTTCCATTATCTTCGTATGGAATATCAAAGTAGACAACTGTTTTGAATTTTTCATCCTTGTTATTTGTTATATATATATCAAATGATATAGAGGTATTTATTGTATCTAAACTAACATTGCAACGATTAAGTAAAGAACCATTATATGTTATAGGGATAGATGTATCTGTAATAGTGTAGTCTGTTTTTATATTTTCATTAACATATGATAAAACTATTGGATTAGCACAATTGTTATATAAAGTTGGAGTCGATAAATCTGCTGTATCATCAGACGTTATTGAAAAATTTAAGTCAGATTGTATAATATTGTTTTCTGATGTGTTACTACTTGCAAAATCGCTTAAGTTTTTATAGTATAATTTAGGTTCTCCAACACTAGGTGCTTTTGTGAATTTTATGTTGGAAATCTTAACTTCTTTTAATGTATTTTCTAATGTATCTTCATCTGGATAGTTTTTTATAAATAAAGCTATGTCAGTATATGCAAATAAATTTTCTATTGTAAAATTAGATTTACTACTAGCTTTGTTTTTAGAATCACTACTACTAAAAAATACTATTTTATTTATTGAAAAAGTGGTATCTTTATTTTTTTCAGCAAATGATACATATGATTTTTCCAGATTATATTTTTTTATATTACTATTTATAATGTAATAAATTAAAAATAGTAAAACTAAACATAACAATAAAATAATTAATGTAAAGAGTATTTGCTTGTTTTTTGGTTTCTTTAAGAGTTTAGTAAATTTATTTTCTTTCATAAATACCATCCTTTTAACTTTAGTATATAAATAATTTTAATGATATTATAATATTACAATTTATGTTGAAAATCAAGTGTAAAAACTATGTAGTCATTTTTGATAAAAAATGTATATAAAGACTTTGAATGTCTTATCTATGCTCGAGTTTGCCTATGGCCAATTTAGTTACAATTCAGTCTAGTATAAAAATAAGCCGTCTGAAATGTTGATATATAAATATTTTTTATCAAAAACAAAATCTTTAGTCTACCTATTGGTCTTTGATAAAAAATATTTATATATCAACATTTCGTACTCCTCTATAAAATCAAGTCTGAACTGTAACCCAATTTAAATAAAAACGTGATTTTCCAATAATTTTAAATTGACAAAATAATTTTATAAGTTTAAAATATAAAATAGGTGATGTTATGAGAGCGAAAGATAAAAAAATAAAAATACGAATAACATTGAAGAATATAATATATTTTATTGCAGGTATTATAATTTTATTCTATATTTATACATTTTATCATTTATATTTTGGACAAAATATTTCTTATGCAAAAGATAACTCACAAGAGGTGGCATCAAGTGCAGAAGAAGTTAGAATAAGTCAAGCAAATGATATAAATATAGAAGAAATAATCAATCAAAATTCTAAACCAGGTTATAGAGAAGAAATAACACAACATGAAGAAGTGTTAGAGTATCTAACTACATATAAAACTAATACACAAATTCCTAAGGGAGTATCTTATGTAGTTCAAGAAGGAAGAAAAGGAACACAAAAAGTAACTACAAAGAAGATTTATCAAGATGATGAGTTAATTGGAGAAGAACAAGTAGGAGCGGTAATTACAAAAGCTGCGTTGAATAAAGTGGTGGAAATAGGAGGCGGAAAGACTACTTCAAATAAAAAAATTAAAGTAGGTGATACAGTATATGTAACATCTGATATGCTAGCTGTAATGTCAGAAAGTAATGAAGAATCTAAAAAGTTAGCAACATTACAAACAAATGAAGAATTAAAAGTTTTAGAAATAATAGATAACTGGTATAGAATTTCACACAATAGTGTAACAGGTTGGGTAAAGCAGGAATGTACAATATATATAAATCCTAATGAAACAAATGTAGAAAAAGATGAAAATAAAGGAACTAGTGGTCAAAATAACAGTAGTAATAATAATAATAATAATAATAATCAAATTCAGAAATTAAGTTTCGATATGGCACTTAATAAACCAAGTGGCTTAAGTTTAGAACAGTTCAAAAAAATATTATCAGATGATAAAGATAAAAATAATGTTTTTGAAAATAATGCAGAATATTTTTATTATATTGAACAGCAATATCATATAAATGGAGTATTTGTTGCAGCTGTTGGAATACATGAAAGTGCGTGGGGAACATCAAATATTTCTAAGCAAAAATATAATCTTTTTGGATATGGAGCATATGATTCTAATCCATATAATGGGGCATATACTTTTTCAGATTATTCAGAGAGTATAGATTTAATAGCTAGAGTGTTTGTGAAATATTATTTGAATCCTAAAGGTACAAGCATATATGGAGGGGAAGTAGCAGCTGGTACATATTATAGTTCACCAACATTGCAAGGTGTAAATAATAAATATGCTTCTGATAAAAATTGGGCTAATTCTGTATATAAACATATGCAATATTTATATAATAAATTGTAAATTTAGATGAGTTTCATGGACATTTTTAATGCTGTTGTTAATAAGGAAAAAATCATAATTCAGTATAGAAGTTAAACTTTAAACTTTCTTTTGAAAACTAGTCCGAAAGGCTGATATATAAATATTTTTGGTTAAAAAATTATGTAAAGACATAAAATTTGTTCTTAGTGAAAAATATTTATATATCAACCTTTCGGATAGTTTACTTCTATGCAAAGTGGATTTGTAACAAAGAGTATATATAATTCTGAGATTTTTTGAAAAATTCCTTGCTATTTTACTAAAGTTATTGTATGATATAGAGGTAAGAATTATAAAGGTTATTTTGAATATAGAATATGGAAAGGAGCTAAAATCATGAAAAAAACAGTAGCATTTATAGCAGTAATTTTAATGATTTTTAGTGTGTTTGTAACAACAAAGGTATATGCGGCAGAAAATTCAAGTGAAGTTATAGATGAAAATACTGAAAGTCAACTTATTGAAATAAAAGATAATCAAGCAAAATCATTAGATGATTACAAAGAAAAATATGGTTCAGATACATATGGATTAGTTGCATATATTTTAAACTTAGTGAGAGTGTATAGTATACCATTTTGTTTTCTAGGAATAGCGATAGGGGCAATACATCAATATGTAATTGGTATAAGAAAACTAGATACATTAGAAAAAGGAATGGGGTTAATCGTAACCTTTGTAACAATATTAATTATATGCCAAGTTTTACCTCTTGCGTTTGCAGTATTCGTAAAATTTGGAAGGGGGTAACAAATGAAAGTTTTATTTGCTGTAAGTAATGAAGAAATCTCAGAATCCATCGTAAAAAGATATCAAAAAGAATATAAAGAAATAATTTCATATAAAAATGTTTATTACTTTAATGCAATATTAAAAGAATTACAAAAGGATAAAACTTATGATAGAATAGTAGTTAGTGAAGATTTGGAAGCATTTTCACATACTCAATATGATCAAATCGATAAGTTTATATTTGATAGATTAGATAGTATAAGTGATGAAGCAATAAATATAAGTGGTGATGATATACCAATAATTGTAATATGTGCGGATAGAAGAACTAAATCAGAAGCAATGTTATCAAAGTTTTTTGGTATAGGAATATATAATGCTTTATTAGGAAATGATAGAAGTGTAGAAGAAGTATGTAAATTAATACATAAACCTAGAGTAAAAAGAGAAGCAAAAACATATTATAAAATTGAATCTGAGGAAGTAAAATATCAACCAGAAAATGAAAATGATGTAAGTGAAGTTGAAATTCAAAATATATTAGCTCATTTTAAAAGAATTGGAAAAAATGAGGATAAATATGTTGAAAGCTTTAATAGTATAGCAGAACAATATAATGATGCACAATTAAAGGTAATATGTAAATTTTTACCATTAAATGTAAGAGCAACATTAGAAGAAAGATCACCTAAATACCAAAAACTAATAGCCTATAATCAAAGTGTATCAAATAATTTAAGAAAACCAAAAAAATCATCAGATGATGAGGCAGGTACAACAGAAAAATTATTAAAACCAAAAACTAATGAAGCTATAATGAAAAAGCCAGTTGTTATTCCATCTTCAGTTAACATGGAAGGAAAGAAAAAATTATCTAAAAAACCTATGACAGTTCAAAATGAAGAATATAAAGAAAGTCAAACAAATAAGTTAGAAGAGTTAAAAAATACAAGAATGATGGAGTTACAAGGTAAGAGTGAAGATTTGAAGAATCTTGTTAATCAAATAAATGAAGATGTTCAAGAACCACAGAAACAAGAAAATGTAGTTGCAGAACCAGTTAAAAGAGGTAGAGGAAGGCCTAGAAAGCAACCAGTTACAGAGCCAGTTGTAGAAGAAAAGGTAAAAAGAAAAAGAGGAAGACCAAGGAAAAAGACTGAAGCAGATGATAATGTTGTATTACCAGGTTTTGAAAATGAAGAGAATAATAATGAAGATGTAGATACAAGAGAACAATTTTCTAATATTAATTCTAATATAAATACTTATTCTAATAATGATACAATATTACCTGGGTTTGATGATGATAACGAAATATCAACATTGCCTGGATTAGAAAATGATGATAGTTCTGCTATTTTACCAGGATTTGATGATGAAGATGATTTACCAACATTACCTGGATTAGAAAATGAGGAAGAAAAAAATGATAGTGTAGATATGAGCTATAGTATGAATAACAAACCATTTAATGAATCTATAAATAATAGTGTAGAACCAATATCTAATACATATTCTGATTTTTCAAATGTATCAATGCAAAATGATGATTATAATAGAAAAGCTTCAGCAATGCAAAAAGACGAAATTGAAAAAGAAATTGATATTGCAAGTTTATTGACAATGAATAATAAGATAGCTTGTTTCGTTGGAACAAGTAAAAATGGAACATCTTTTATAGTAAATAATATTGCAAAAATATTATCTTCAAAAGGTGTAGATGTAGCAATACTAGATACAACTAAAAATAGAAATGCTTATTATATATATACAAAAAACGAAGAAGACTTAAGAGTATTATCATCAGAATGTATAGATAATTTAATTAGAGGAATAGTAAAAGGAATTCCAGTAGAAAAAAATTTAACAGTGTATACAGCTTTAGAAGATGAAAGAAACTTAATAGAAAATTCAGGAGAGATTTTGCAAACATTAATAAAGAACCATACAGTAGTACTTATAGATTGTGATTTTGATACTCCAATAAATTATTTTAGACAAGCTCAAGAAATATATTTAGTACAAACACTAGATGTTTTAACTATACAACCTTTGACAGCTTTTTTGAGAGAATTAAAGTCAAAAAATATTTTAGATGAGAAAAAACTAAGGATAGTTTTAAATAAGGTGGTAAAAGTAAGAGGTGTAAATGAAAAAACAATAATAGGAGGAATGGCTTTTTATAATGATCCATCTATGTCTTTTATGACTGAATTATTCGATAGAAATCTAATTAAATATATATCAATACCATTTGATGAAGATGTATATTCAAGTTATCTAGGTTCATTAATCGATTGTAATATAACATTAAGAGGATATCCAAAAAATGTAATGCAATCATTACAAGAATTGTCTTCTATGGTTTATTCATCAGGGGTAACAGGAAAAACATCTACATATAGACCACCAACATTAACAAATAACAATGGTTTTTCAGCAAGTATTAATTCTACTTTAGATCAAATGAAAAAATATTAAAACTTAGGGGGGAAAAAAGTGCAAATAGCAATTGTTATCATATTAATTATAGTAATTGTTGGATTAATAATATATAATTTAAGAATACATAAAAAAATACAAACATTTAGAAATATAAATCAAAAAATAACAAATCTTTCTGTAGTTCAAGATTTTATGACAGCCATAGGGGAATCAACATCAGTAGATGATAAAATAAAAAAGATTAATGAAATATTAATAGAAAAATATGAAATTAAATATTCTACGATTGTTGTTTTTGATGGTGCAGAATATGTTGTAAAAGCATCAAATGTTGATCAAAGACATTGGCAATCTTTAAGAAGTTTGCAAGATGTAGATATGTTTAAAGATAGCATTGCAACAGCTACCCCTAAATATGTTACAGTTAATAATTCTAATGAAAGATTACCTTATCAAAAAATGGAATTTGGAAGAGCAAAATCAGCAATATTTTTTCCGTTATATATAGATAATGTTTATATAGGTTATTGGATTATTGAAAGTGGTGTGCCACATGATTTTGATAATGTGGATACAACTGTATTAGAAGTAATAAAAGATAATATAGTTTCAGTATTAAAAACAGTAACACATCAAAAAACATTAGAATCAATAGTTAGAACAGACTTATATTCAGGATTATATTCAGAAGAATATTTATATGGTGATGGAAAGAAAATAATAGACCAGTATACAACATCTACAATATGTATGTTTAGAATAGTAAATTTAGAGGAAATAAATAAAAAATATTCAAGAGAATTAGGTAATGAAGTAGTAAGACAAGTAAGTAAAAAGGTAAAAAATAATATATCAGATACATATGTATTTGTCAGATATATGGGCCCTAAGTTTGTAATAGCATTTTCAGGAGTTGATATAGATAGTGTGGCAGATTTTATTAATGACTTAAAGAACTCAATAGAGAGTGAAAAAATAAGTTTAAAAGATGAAAATGGCGAAATAGTTGAAAATCAAGAAACAAATGTTATATTAAATTTTGCCTTATCTACATACTATAAAGGTACAGGATTGGAAGAAGTTTTAAAGAAATTAGAAGAATATTTAGATAATGCAGATAAAACAGAAAGTGATATTACTAATATATAAGGAGGTAGAAAATATGAATTTTGATAAGACAATGAATTTTGAAGTTGAAAAAGTTCAAAATGCTAAAACTAAAGAAGTATTAAAAGAAGTATATGAAGCTTTAGTTGAAAAAGGATATAATCCAATAAATCAAATTGTTGGGTATATATTATCAGGAGATCCAACATATATAACAAGTCATAAAGATGCAAGAAATAAAATAAGAACAATAGAACGTGATGAATTACTTGAAAAAATGGTAAAAAATTATATAGGAATTGAAGAGTAATGAGAATATTAGGCTTAGATTATGGGGATGCTAGAGTTGGAGTTGCAATAACTGATGCTTTGAATATAACAGTACAAGGTTTAGAAACCATTCAAAGAAATCAATCTGATAAAAATGTCTTAAAAAGATTAGATGAAATTCTAGCAAAATATGAAATTGAAAAAATAGTTGTTGGATTACCATTAAATCTAAAAGGTGAAAAAACGCAAAGGACAGAACTAACAGAGAAATTTATTCATAAATTAAAATGTAAATATAATAAAATAAGGATTGAAACAATGGATGAAAGATTAACAACTATTGAAGCTCAAAAAACAATGAATTTTTTGAATGTAAACAAAAATAAAAAGAGAGCTATTATTGATACAATAGCAGCAGAATATATCCTACAAGCATACTTAAAAAAACAAGAAAATGAGCAAAAAAGTGAAAGTTAATATTGCTTTTTTTAGAAAGATAGGTTATTATAAATGCAACTTAATAATGAAGACTTATATAAAATATATTGAAAGGAGAATATTATGGAAGAAAATTTTAATGAAGATTTAGGAGACAACATAGTTATATTAAATGATGAAGATGGAAACGAAGTAAAATTTGAATTTTTAGACTTAATTGATTTTGAAGATGAGGAATATATTGTATTACTACCAATGACAGAAGAAGGAGAGGAAGAAGAAGGGGAAGTAGTAATATTAAAAGTAGAAGATACAGATGAGGATTCAGAAGAAGAATCATATGTTAGTGTAGAAGATGAAGATACATTAAATAAAGTGTTCCAAATTTTTAAAGAAAGATTCAAAGATGATTTTGATTTTGTAGATGAATAAAACTTATTTATTGTAAATTAACTGCCTTATAAGTAAAAATTTGACCTATTTTTATTATAAGGCAGTTTTAAAAATAATTAAGTAATTTGAAAATAAAAAAATTATAGGAATATATTAGAGGGGGAACTTCAAATGAAAAAATTTTCAACATATTTATTAGTAATGTTTATGGTATTATTTTGGATTTTAAGAATAATAATAACAGTTATGGCACAATTAGGAAAAGATTTTATGGGAATTATACCAATAAATGAGACTTTTGAAATAATATTATTATTTGCATTCTTATTATGTGCAGTTTTAGTAGTGAAAAGAAAACTATTAGGAGCATTATTGTATTTAACATTACATGCTATATATTTTGGTGGAGATATAACAGAAAAAATAGGTATTTTATCAAGAGGAGAAACATTAACAATGGGACAAGCAACAGATTTAATGTTTTCAATAGTTGGAATAATTTTGCCATTAGCAGTATTAATAGATTTATTATTAGATAGAGGAAGAAAAGAGCATCCAGTAGATAAAAAGACAGACTGGTTTTATAAAAATGAACAATTTGATAGAAAATTAGATGATAGAGCAGATAAGAATAATTATAGGACTTTGTAATGGAAATAAATTTAAAAATAAAATTAAGGAAAGGTCAAATCCAAAGATAAGAAAAACTGCTTAAATTTTAGTCTAGGTACTAAAATTTAAGCTATTCTGTTATTTTGAATTATAAAATATAAATATATATTAAATGAAAAAGGTAAAGAAGGTGACAATAATGAATGAAAATGAAGAAATTAGCAAATTAAATATCAACTGGTATCCAGGTCATATGGCAAAAACTAAAAAACAAATAATTGAAGATTTAAAAATAATAGATATAGTCATAGAACTTTTAGATGCAAGAATACCAATATCTAGTCAAAATCCTAACATTGCAGAAATAACAAAAGGAAAAAAGAAAATAGTCCTTTTGAATAAATGTGATTTAGCAGATGAAAAAGAAAATCAGAGATGGGCAGAATATTTTAAAAGAAATGGAATAGTAGCAATTCCTACAGATGCTAACACAGGTAAAGGAATAAATCAAATTTTTAAAGCTATAGAAGAATTAATGGAAAAAGAGCAAAAGAAGCAAGCACAAAAAGGAAGAATAGGTAGAAAAATTAGAGTAATGATTTTGGGAATACCAAATGTAGGGAAATCTTCTCTAATAAACAGGATAGCTAAAAAATCATCAGCAGGAGTTGGAAATAGACCAGGAGTTACAAAACAAAAACAATGGATCCGTATTAATGAAAAAGTAGAATTACTAGACACCCCAGGAGTATTATGGCCTAAATTTGAAAGTGAAGAAGTTGCACTTCATTTAGCATTTACTGGTACAATAAAAGAAGAGATATTGGATAGAGTAGAGATTGCATATAACTTAGTTAAATATTTACTAGAAAATGAAAGAGAAAAAATATGTGGAAGATATAAACTAGAGAATAATGTTGTAGAACAAATTTTAAGTAGGCAAGATAGACCAGAAAATGAAAATATATATGATATAATGTTAGAGATAGGACGAAAAAGAGGTTGCATAGTTTCTGGCGGAAATATTGATGAAGAAAAAACTGCAAGAATAATATTGGATGAATTTAAAAATGGAATATTAGGAAGGATAACATTAGAAAAATGTTAATGTGCATTTAAAAAATTTATTATTACATATTATATAATATAAAAATAAAAGGAGTAAAAATTGGAAGAATTAATTAATATAACAAAAACACCAGAAGAAATAAATTTATTATCACCACTTACATGGGCATATATAGGGGATTGTGTATATGAAATATATATTAGAACAAATCTAGTAAATACAACAAAATTAAAACCACATGCAATGCATATGAAAGCAATCGAAAAAGTAAAAGCACATTCACAGGCTGAAACATTAAAAAAGATATATGATATTTTAACAGAAGAAGAAAGAGACATAGTAAGAAGAGGAAGAAATGCAGAGAATCATCATGTACCCAAAAACTCTAATGTACAAGAATATAGTTATGCAACAGCCTTTGAAGCACTAATAGGTTACTTGTATCTTACAAAAAACACCAAACGTTTAAAAGAAATTTTGGAAATAACAGTTGACTAAACGCAAAAAAAATGTTATAAATATATAGTATTGAATGGCCCCTTGGTCAAGCGGTTAAGACGCCACCCTCTCAAGGTGGAATCATGGGTTCGATTCCCGTAGGGGTCACCACAGGGATTTAGGGACGGTCCTTAAAATCCCTTCTAGAAGGGATTTTGGGGACGGACCTTGAAAATATTATAATCATAGAAAATAAAAATTATGATTAAAAGGGAGTAGCTACAAAACACTAATCAACAATCGCGGAAAATCCTGGTTAGTGTTACTTTTCACAAGTAAGCAAGACTTTTAAAAGAAATTTAGCAATTTCTTTTAGAAGTCTTATTTTGATTTGATTTTATAAAAACTCTAAATTTTAAACAAAAGGTAAAAAAGCAATAAATAGAGGTATTAAAAATCAAAAGATGCAAAAAATAAACAAAGGGAGGAATAAAAGTGGAAAAACAAAAATGGTTTAACAAAGAAGTTGATGAAGTTCAAAAAGAGCTAGAAGTTAATGTGGAAAACGGATTACAAACATCTCAAGTAAAAGAAAGACAGGAAAAATATGGATTTAATGAATTAGAAGCAACTAAAAAAGAAACAATATTACAAAAATTCATAAATCAATTTAAGAACTTTTCAATAATAATTTTAATCATAGCTGCAATAGTATCCGGAGTAGTTGGAGTAGCTCAAGGAGAAGGAATTACTGATACAATAATTATTTTAATTGTAGTTATATTAAACGCAGTAATAGGCGTTGTACAAGAAAATAAGGCTGAAAAATCTTTAGAAGCATTGCAAAAGTTAAGTAATCATGCTGCAAAAGTATTGAGAAATGGAAAGATGGATGTTATACCTGCAAGAGAATTAGTCCCAGGAGACATTGTGGTATTAGATACAGGAGATTATATTCCAGCAGATTTAAGAATCGTTGAGGCAGTAAATTTAAAATCCCAAGAAAGTTCATTAACAGGAGAATCAGTTCCAGTTGAAAAAAGTGTAGAAGCAATAAAAGAGGAAGAAATAGGAATTGGTGATAGAACCAATATGTTGTTTTCTTCAAGCTTAGTAACATATGGTAGAGGAAAAGGAATTGTAGTAGAGACAGGAATGACAACAGAGGTTGGAAAAATTGCCAAAATGATAAACAGTTCAGAAAAACAAGAGACACCACTTCAAAAGAAATTGGATAAACTCGGAAAAACATTAGGAATAGTAGCAATAGTAATTTGTGCATTGATATTTTTGGTGGGAATAATAGAAGGAAAACAACCAATTAATATGTTTATGACTGCAGTTTCACTTGCAGTTGCAGCAATACCAGAGGGATTAGCAGCTGTTTCAACAATAGTGCTAGCAATAGGTGTCCAAAAAATGGTTAAGAAGAATGCTATTGTAAAAAGATTACCAGCAGTAGAAACATTAGGAAGTAGTACTGTAATATGTTCAGATAAAACAGGAACATTAACACAAAATAAAATGACAGTAGAAAAGATATTCTTTAATAATAAATTAAGAGACATAGAGGAAGTAAAGCAAGAGATAGAAAAAAATGCAACAGTAAAAGAAAATTTGGAATTAAAGAAAGTAATTTATGCAAATATGCTATGTAATGATACTAAAATTTCAAAAGATGGAACATTAACAGGAGATCCTACTGAAACAGCATTAGTAGATATGGCATTCAAATTAAACTTTGATCCAAGTATATATGATAGAACACCAAGAGTAGAAGAAATACCATTTGATTCTGATAGAAAATTAATGACAACTGTAAATAACCAAGATGGAAAATATATAGTATATACCAAAGGTGGTATAGATGAATTATTAAACAGATGTAATAGTTATGTAATAGAAGGAAAAATTCATAATAATTTGGACAAATATTCAGATACTATTAGAGAAGAAAATGAAAAAATGGCAAAAGAAGCTTTAAGAGTATTAGGATGTGCATATAAAGAAATTGACCATATACCAACAAAAGAAGAAATGAAAACAATAGAAAATGACTTAATATTTGTTGGAATGGTAGGAATGATTGATCCACCTAGAGAGGAAGCAAAAAAAGCAGTAGAAAAATGTAAAACAGCAGGTATAAAAACAGTAATGATAACAGGGGATCACAAAATCACTGCAACAGCAATTGCAAAGAAACTAGGTATTTTGGAAAATGAAAATGAAGCAATAACAGGTCAGGAATTAGAAAAGATGTCTGACGAAGAATTAGAAAAAAATGTTAGACAATATTCTGTATATGCAAGAGTAAGTCCGGAGCACAAAGTTAGAATTGTAAGAGCTTGGCAAAAAAATGGAGAAATAGTAGCGATGACTGGTGATGGTGTAAATGATAGTCCAGCTCTAAAAACAGCAGATATAGGATGTGCAATGGGAATAGTAGGGACAGATGTAGCAAAAGAAGCAGCAGATGTAATTTTAACAGATGACAATTTTGCAACAATAGTATCAGCAGTGGAAGAAGGTAGAAGAATATATGATAATATTTTAAAAGTAATACAATTTTTATTATCAAGCAATATTGGAGAAATAGTAGTACTATTATTCGCAACACTATTAACACCATTAATAAGTAAATGGTTTGGTATAGCAGATATAAATCATTTAGAGATATTATTACCAATTCACATATTATGGATTAACTTAGTAACAGACTCTTTGCCTGCATTAGCATTAGCGTTTGATCCGGCAAATTCAGATATTATGAAAAGAAAGCCATTAAAACCTACAAAGGGAGTATTTACAAAAGGAATGGTTTGGAGAATTATCTATCAAGGAATAATGATAGGAGGATTAACACTTGCAGCATTTATGATTGGATTAGGAACAACACATGAACCAATAGGAGATTTGACTTTAGAAGAATCAAAAATAGAAGTAGGTCAGACAATGGCGTTTGTAACTCTTGCATTATCAGAACTTGTACATGTATTTAATGTTAGAAACAATAAAAAATCATTGTTTAAAACAAAAGTATTTAATAATAGTAAATTAGTTTGGGCTATACTTGGTTCAGCAGCACTTATGTTTGTCATTTTATTGGTGCCAGGTTTAAGAGAAATTTTCAGTATACCATTATTACCAAAGGAAAATATTATAGAATTAATAATCTTAATATTTGCTCCAATTCTAATTGTTGAATTATTTAAATTGTTAAAAATAAATACAACGAAAGATGAAAATTAAAAAAATGGAACGTTTGGGACATGCCAAAACGTTCCATTTTTTAATTTTATTTGAGCTATATTTTCTTATTCTAAAATTAAGAATAAGGTATTGACAAAAAATAATTGTAATAATAAAATTATGACAGAAAAGGGGGAGAAGATATGGAAAAAGTAAAAAATATTTTAAAAAATCCAGTAACAACTGTAATTGAGAAGGCAAAAACAGAAACATTAAAAAAAGGATTAATTAAAACTGCAATATTAAGTTTAGTTTTAGCATTAGTAAGTTTATTAGCTACAGTAATTAGAATTATGATTAGATATTCTGGAAAGAATTATAGTTATTTAACAAGTAGTGAATTATCTGAGCGTAGAGCGGATGCTTTTGAAAATGCAGAGTTATTTACTACATTTATTCAAAGTTTTATAACTATATTTATAATGATTGCGGTAATAGCATTGATACTATTTTTAATAGCAAAATTTGTAAAGAGTCCTAAAAAGTATGAGAGTATGTTATCTATGGTAGCAAATGTGTTAATAGTATATGGAATTGGTAGCATAATAAATACAATTTTTTCTTTTATCTATGCACCAATAGGAATATTAATAATTTTTATAACAATTATTTATTCATCATATACACTGCTTTATGCTTTTAGAGATTCTTTGGAGATAGATAATAGCGATAATTTAGTTATAGTAACAACAATAGTATATACAGTAATAATAGTTATAGCAGTAATTTTATTAGCAGCGATTTCAGGTATTTCTATTAATTCTTTAATGAAAGGAATGCAAGGAATATCAGAATTAACAAGTATGTTAAATGGATTTTAAATAATGTAAAAAATAGGTAGATAATATTTTTCTAATATTATTTATCTATTTTTTGTTCTTAAAAAAGATTTTAAAATTTAATTTTAGACTATTTGTCAGGTGTGATGTACAATAAAAAATGTTAGGATACTGTTTAGATTAATTTGGTAGAGTAGATAGAAAAGATTGATGTATAAATATTTTTTGTTAAAAACTAATATATAATTTCAAGTTATATTTTTAACTAAAAATATTTTTAGGTTTGGATTACATTTATGCTATGTTAAATTGAAATGATGAGTGTTCTAAATGTTTTAAAAAATTTTTAAAAGCATTGACAAAAATAATTATTTAATAGATAATAAATGTATCAAAACAAAAAGATAAAGGCTTAAGATACAAAGGAGGAATACAAATGTATATATTTAATAGAATAACAGTAAATCCACAATTACCAAAAAGAATAAATAAATTATCAGAAATATCAAATAATCTATGGTGGTCATGGAATTCAGAGTTTTTGAAATTATTTAAAAGAATAGATAATGATTTATGGGAAAGCTGTGGAAAAAATCCTGTGAAATTTTTAAAGCAAGTTTCACAAGAGAGATTAGAACAGGCTTCAAAAGATATATTATTTTTGAAAGATTATGATAAAATAGTAGAAGATTTTGAAGATTATATGAAAAGTAAAAATACATGGTTTGCTAATAAATATCCAAATAATAAAAATGATTTAATTGCATATTTTTCAGCAGAATATGGATTGGATGAAACTATTCCAATTTATTCTGGTGGTCTTGGAATTTTGTCAGGAGATCATCTAAAATCAGCAAGTGATTTAGGGATTCCATTAGTTGCAATAGGATTGTTATATAAAAATGGATATTTTCATCAAAAAATTGATGGGAATGGTCAGCAACAAACGGAATATCATGATATAGATTTATATGATTTGCCAATTAATCCTGTAAAGGATGAGAATGGTGAAGATATGATGATTTATATAAAATTCCCAAAAAGAAGAATTTATTTAAAAGTTTGGCAAATAAATGTCGGTAGGGTTAAACTATATCTTTTAGATTCAGATATAGAAAAAAATAATCCAGAAGATAGAGATGTTACTTTAAGATTATATGGTGGAGATCAAGAAATGAGAATAAGACAAGAAATTGTCTTAGGTATGGGAGGAGTAAACTTATTAACAAGAAAATTAGGTTTAAATCCAACTGTATATCATATGAATGAAGGGCATTCAGCATTTTTGATTTTAGAATTGATAAAAAATACTATAAAAGAAAAAGAAGTTTCATTTAATGTTGCTCGAGATATAGTTAGTTCAAAAACAGTATTTACTACACATACACCAGTACCAGCAGGTAATGATATATTTCCAATTTCACTTGTTGAAAAATATTTTAAAGAATTTTGGCCAAGAATAGGTCTTTCAAGAGAAGAATTTTTGAAAATGGGAATGAAACCTTGTACTGACTTAGAACAAGGATTTAATATGGGAATTTTAGCGTTAAAAGTAGCTGGAAAGAAAAATGGCGTAAGTAAATTGCATGGGGCTGTTTCAAGGGAATTATTTGGAGAAGTATGGCCTGAAATAGCAGCTAATGAATCACCAATAGGTTATGTTACAAATGGTATACATACATGCTCATGGCTTGATCCAAATTTGAAAAAATTGTATAATAAGTATTTAATTCCATATTGGCAAGATAATATTCAACATGATTATGTATGGGAAAAAGTAAAGAGTATACCAGATGATAAATTGTGGCAAGTACATCAAGCAAGAAAAGAAAAATTAATTAGACTTGTAAAAGAAAATACTACTGAAAGATTGAGAAGGTCTGGATATAGTTATGAAGAGATAAATTCAATAATATCAACATTAAATGCCAATACATTAACTATTGGGTTTGCGAGAAGATTTGCAACCTATAAAAGGGCAACATTGATATTTAAGGATTTAGAGAGAATAACACAAATATTAAATAATATAGATAAACCAATTCAATTAATATTTGCAGGAAAAGCTCATCCAGCGGATAAAGAGGGACAAGATTTAATAAAATATATTCATCAAGTGTCAATGATGCCTCAATTTAAAGGAAAAATATTTTTACTTGAGAATTATAATATCGCAATGTCAAGATATTTAATAAGTGGTGTTGATGTATGGTTAAATAATCCAAGAAGACCAATGGAAGCATCAGGAACATCAGGACAAAAAGCATCAGTTAATGGAGTAATAAATTTTAGTGTTCTAGATGGATGGTGGGCAGAAGGATATAATCAAGAAAATGGATGGACAATAGGATCAAATGCAGAATATGATTCATATGAGGCTCAAGATGTAGCAGATAGTCAAAGTATGTATAGAACATTGGAAGAAAAAATAGTTCCTATATATTATGAAAAGGATAAAAATGGCATTTCAAAGAAATGGATAGCAAAAATGAAAAATTCAATTATTTCAACAGGTGGTAAATATAGTACATCAAGAATGTTAATAGATTATACAAATAATTATTACATTCCTCTTTGTAATTTAACAAATAAATATTATAGTAATGTTGATAATGTAGCAGAATATAATAATTGGAAAGATGATTTATATGCTAATTGGAAAGATATAAAAATCACACAGGGCAACAATTTAGATAATATAACAATAGATGCAGGTAATAATATTGAGGTGAAGTGTGAAGTTGAATTACCAAATAGTAATATAAATGTAGATAATATTTCAGTAGAATGCTATTATGGTAAAATATTAGAAAATGGCGTTGTAGAGGATGTTAATATTATTCCTATGAATCTAGAAGATGAAGATGATGATAACAGAAAATATAGTTATGTTGCAAAAATAGAATTAAAAACTGGTGGAAATTATGGATATACATTTAGAGTTATGCCAAAGCATGAGATGCTTTTAGAACCTGCAAATTTAAATTTAGTAAAATGGATAACCAAATAAGTGAATAAAAAATGTTGAAATAGATTAATATTTCAACATTTTTTATTGTATAATGAATATTAAATTAAATAATGCTTATTATATTTTTGAGGATAATTTATCAATTCGTACATTTTGAATGTCAATTGTTTCTTGATGAGATTCTTGAACTTTTTCAAAATATCTTTGATTTGCTTCTATTTTTTTTAGACGTAGTTCTAATTTATTGTGAATGGTATTGGAATATTTAATAAAGTCATCAAGTTTTTTTGATAAAGATGCAAAATTTTGGTCAACAATTTCAATAAATCTTTGGAATTCTTTTTTTAAGTTAAATTTATCAATGTCATTTTCTGTCCAACGACGTTCATTTTCTTCCCATAGTTTTTTGTTTTCAGCCCAACGACGTTCATTTTCTTCCCATAGTTTTTTATTTTCAGCCCAACGACGTTCATTTTCTTCCCAGCGTTTTTCATTTTGAGCCCAACGACGTTCATTTTCTTCCCAGCGTTTTTCATTTTGAACCCAATGATGTTCATTTTTTTCCCATTGTTCTTCTTGTTCTGCTCTGAAATCTTTTAATGTATTAAGAATCTCTGTTAAAATGGTTTCATCCAAAAAAATCACGCTCCTTTCTTTAAATGTTGAAAATGTGATGAAAATTAAATTAAGATTAAAAAGTAAAAAAATGAAAGAAAAGTTGAATTAAAAATTTTGAAAAAATAGAAAATTGATGTTAATAAACTATTACTTATTTAAACATATAAAACTAGTACTGTCAATATGAATTGAAAAATAATTAGAAAAAATGAAATTTATTAAGAAAAAATGAGAAATAGTTTAATATTTCTCATTTTATAAAGTAACAATTTTAGTTACAAAGTCAAGTTGACCTTTTATATCGAAATTATATCCTAATGAATAAATATTAGTTGAATTAATATCTAAATTTAAAAATTTATTGTTTAATATATTGCTACAATTATCAATAAATCTCTTTGTAGAAGTAATAATATTTAAATTAGAATTTGATTTAGAAATTTTAGAAAGAAGTAATTTACCATTTTCATTACAACCTAAAACACGTAAGTATGGTGTAAAATTTTTAGAAATTTCCATATCATGTTTTGAGATGTTTAGAAGAGCATATAACAATATACGTTGAATTCTAGTTTGAGTATATCTTTTAGATTTTAACTTATTTATAAGAGAAGACACTGTATTACAAGAATTAGAGGCTGTTTTTATGCTATACTCAAGACCTTCAGAGACATCTGGCAGATTAGATATTTCAGCTATATTCATATTACGAAGTTTATATATAATTTGTTTTTCATATGTAGATAAACTAGTAATTACTTCATTGTTTTTAATTTTTTCTAACAAAAAACTTGAACATTGCTTTGGAATAACAGAGGATAAATCTTCATAATTATTTTTTAAAATTGCATTTCTAATGGCAGTGCTACTAGATATGTTAGAGGTAATATTTATATCATTATGTTTAGATTTTAATCTTAGAATGGGAACAGGTATAGTTTTACTATTGTATTTTTTTAAAGCCTTAAGATATTCAATAGCTAAAATATTATTAGGAGAGCTTATTACTTTTGAAGTATTATTTCCTAATAAATATTTTAAAGAATTTTCACGTGCTTTTGGAAAAGAAATACCCTTTTTTAATTCATTGTTTAGAAAAGACTTATAGCTAGAAGGTTCATTATATAATATTTCAGCAATTGAATTTAAGGTGTCTAAATCTGCGGTCTCTGTGCCAAAAGATATAAATTCACAGTTCATAGAATTTATTATTTTTATCGCACCATCTGCAAAGTTTTCGGCACTTGAAATAGAATAAATTAGAGGAAGTTCAATGACTAAGTCAATTCCACCTAAGAGAGCCATTTTTGTTTTGTCCCATTTGTTTAAAATGGATGGAATGCCTCTTTGACAAAAGTTTCCACTCATTATTGCAATTGAAAAGTTGCAACCTGACATTTTTTTAGCTTGCTTTAGTTGATATAAGTGACCATTATGAAAAGGATTATATTCTGCAACAATTGCTAATACTTTATCCATTTAATACCTCCCATTTATTAAGTGAATTTTGTTACAATATTGTAATTGAACTTGGAAAAGATTCCTTAAAGTTCAGTTAAAATACTTGTTTATTTATTATTTTACTGATATAATACCATAAAATACTGGAAAAAACAATTAAGGAGTTTAGAGAAAAGAAAAAATGGAAAAGGTAACAATATACACAGATGGAGCTTGTTCAGGAAATCCTGGACCAGGAGGATGGGCTGCAATACTTATGTATAAAGGCATAGAAAAAGAAATATCAGGTGGAGAAAAAAATACTACTAATAATATAATGGAATTAACGGCAGCAGTCAGAGGATTACAGCTTTTAAAATATCCTTGTGAAGTTCAATTGTATAGTGATAGTGCTTATTTGGTGAATGGTTTTAAACAAGGATGGATATATAATTGGCAAAGAAATAATTGGAAAACATCAAATAAAGAACCTGTAAAAAATAGAGAGATATGGGAAGAGTTATATAATTTGACCAAAATACATAAAGTAGAATTTATAAAAGTAAAAGGGCATAGTGATAATGAATATAATAATAGATGTGATGAACTTGCAAGGGCAGAAATAAAAAAATTATAATATTACATTTATATGACAGATGTATTAAAAATATTGAAATAATAAAAGTATTAAAGTATAATAAAATAGGAAGAAAAGATATATTTGTTAAAAAAAGTACATAGGAGGAAGAAATGGAAACATTTGCAGAGTATATATTAGGAGAAAAGGAAATATCAGCTAAATTAGAAATAACATATTATTTAGCCAAAAAGAGAAATATTTTTTTTGATAAATCAGTTGTTTTTAAGACTGAAATTGCTAGGATATTTTTAAACTATGTACCATTAGATTTAGATAAAAATTTAATATTAACTGCATGTTTATTATGTAATTGCAAAAAAATTGATGTGGCACAAAATATTGAACAATTGCAATCATATGCAAAAGATGGGGCAGAGTATTTATATTCAATAGGATTTGATAAAAGATTTTGCAAAATATGTGAAGAAGTAAATAGATATAGTAATAGTAATCCAAGAGAAAAAGAAAGTGACGTATTAGAATTAGTAGATCAATTTGGTGGTATGTTATTAGATAGACCAGAAAGAATTGGGATGGAGCCAGATGAAGCATTAGTTTTACTAGAACATAGAAATTTGAAAGATAAATATAATAGATATTTACATTCTTTTATAGAATTTATAAATAGTATTCAGGAGATGCAATATAAAGATAAAGTAGAGATTTCGCCGCTAAAGGCATTGGTAAATTTATATAGAGAAGCGGAAGATGATAAAAGATTTATAACTGCGCTTGTTTATGAATTTGAACCACAAATAGATGAACTATTAGAAAGAAAAGGTGGAACTCAATATGCAAAAAATGATAAAGTTTTAGCAAAGGAAAATCCAAATAGACCGTTATTTAGTGAAGAAACAACAAGAAAAGTAATGGGACATTTAATATAATAGGAAGAAGGAAAATATAATGTATGAAATATTTGCAGATATGCATGTACATATAGGAAGAGCAGAAAATGGAAAACCAATAAAAATAACAGCAGCAAGAACATTGAATTTTGCAAATATAGCAAAGGAATGTGCTGAAAGAAAGGGAATACAAGTTGTTGGAATTATAGATTGTGCTTCACCATATGTAATAGAAGATATAGAAAAATTCTTACAAAATGGAGAAGCTTATGAATTAAAAGATGGAGGAATTATATATAAAGATAAAGTATGTATACTTTTGGGAAGTGAAGTAGAAACATCAGAAAAAGGTAGAAATGGGAAAAAAGGAAGTGCACATAACCTTTGCTTTTTTCCATATTTGAGTAATATGAAGAAATTTTCACAAGAAATGAGTACGCATATAAAAAATATTACATTAAGTACACAACGTTCTGATTTATCAGGGTATGACTTAATTGACATTGTAGAAAAATATGATGGAATATTAATACCTGCACATATTTTTACACCGTTTAAAAGTTATTATGGAAATTGTACAGATAGAATTAAAGATATTTTTAAAGAAAAGTATGACAAGATATTTGCGGTAGAATTAGGTTTAAGTTCTGATACATTTTTAGCAGATACAATCTCAGAATTAGAAAGTAAAACTTTTGTAACTAATTCTGATGCACATTCATTGCCTAAAATTGCAAGAGAATATAATAAGATGTTAGTAGAAGATATATCTTTTAAAGAAATTGTAAAAGCATTAAAAAATGAAGATGGAAGAAAAATTATAGCAAATTATGGGTTAGATCCAAAACTTGGAAAATATCATCGCACATATTGTGATGATTGTAATAATACAATAGAAACAAAAGAACCAGTAGAAAAATGTCCTCTTTGTGGAAGCTCAAATGTAACTTTCGGAGTTTTTGATAGAATTGAACTAATAAAAGATAAAAAAGAAACTAAAAGTCCCGAAAATAGGCCACCATATATATATCAAGTTCCATTAGGATTTATTCCAGGTGTAGGAGGGAAAACTATTGAAAAACTCTTAGATAATTTCGAAACAGAAATGAGTATTTTACATAAATTATCAAAAGATGATATAGAATCTATAGTAGGAGAAAAGGTAGCAAATGCCATAGAAAATGCTAGAACTGGAAATTGTAAAGTACATTCTGGTGGAGGAGGAAATTATGGCAAAATAGAATAAAAGGTTCTAAAAAAATCCTTATCGAATAAAAATGTTTTAAGAAACAAATTAGATAAGGAGTTTTTTTATGAAAAAAAACAAACGATTAAAAATTAAAGAAACTATAATATCACATATTGTAAATAATAAAAAAGAATATATTATAATTACATTAATATTCATAATAGGGATTTTTTTAGGAGTTTTTTTTACAAACAATGTAACTCGGAACAGAGCTAGAAGAAATAAAAAATTATTTGAATTCCTTTATGGAAAATTTAAAAAATTCATCAAATATTAATTTAATAGAACTTTTTAAGAATAGCATTTTTACATATGTAATACTCGCAATTATAATATGGTTTTTTGGAACAACTGTTATAGGAATACCTGTTGTTTTTGGGATTATATTGTATAAGGGATTTGGATTAGGTTATACAATATCTGTTTGTATAAAATTATTGGGAATTCAAAAAGGAATGACATTTGTTTTCAGTACAATATTTTTGCAAAATTTAATTATAATACCAGCAATTATTGCAATAGCTGTAAGTGGATTTAAATTATATAAATCAATTGTGAAAGATAGAAGAAAAGATAATATTAAATTAGAGATATTGAGGCATACACTATTTTCTTTTATTATGTGTATTGTTTTATGTTTAGGAGCATTAGTAGAAGTGTTTGTTTCTACTAATATATTAAAAGCTGTAATTGGGTATTTAGTTTAAACATATGTTAAAAATTTTATATTATTTTTTAAATGAGACGTTCAAAAGATTGATACTTGAAGTTTTTTTAATTAATAAGCCTTAAGTATTTGAATATCTACTTGATAAAAAGTATTTTTATTTTAACATTTTGAACTTTTATTTAAAATTACATTTGAATAGGAATAAAATAAAAAAATTCAAAAAATTCAAAAAATGTATTTACATTTTATAAATTCTTTGATATAACATATATAGTTATGTAAATGAAATAAAATCGAGGTAGGGGTAAAATGGAAAAACAATTAACACTTTTTTTTGAATTTCTAGAAAATGAGAAAAAATTATCAAATAATACATTACAATCATATAGAAGAGATTTAAAACAATTTAGACAATATCTAGAATATAGAGAAATACATTATAACAAAGTTGATGAAAAAATTATGAAAGAATACATAAAAGACTTAGAAGAAGAAGGAAAAAAGCCATCTTCTATTTCAAGATGTATTGCATCTATTCGTTCATTTTATCAATTTGCAGTAAGAAAAGGTAAAGTTAAAAAAGATCCAACAGAACATATTCAATCACCTAAAATTGAAAAAAGAGTTCCAAGTGTATTAACAGCAAAAGAAGTAGAGTTATTATTAGAGCAACCTAAAGATGTAGATTTAAAAGGAAAAAGAGATAAAGCAATGTTAGAATTTGCCTATGCAACTGGAATGAGAGTAACAGAAATAATTTCTTTAAATGTGGATGATATTAACTTAGAAGAAGGATTTGTAACTTGTAGAAATGCTGGAAAACAAAGAAATATACCATTAGGAAAAATAGCATTAAAAGCAGTTAAAGAATATATTGAGGAAGCAAGAGATATATTAATTAAAAGTGAAGATGAAGAAGCTTTATTTGTTAATATAAATGGAAAAAGATTAACAAGACAAGGATTCTGGAAAATAATAAAATATTATAAAGAACAAGCTCATATTTCAAAAGATATAACACCACATGTATTAAGACATTCTTTTGCAACACATTTATTACAAAATGGAGCTGATTTAAAGGCTATACAAGTAATGCTTGGACATTCAGATATTTCATCAACACAAGTATATATGCAATTCCAAGATGAAGAAATAAAGAATGCTTATAAAAAAGCACATCCTAGAGCATAAAAATTCTAGGTGAATACAGAAAAATCTATAAAATATTGAATCGAGAATGGATTTTTCATTGCAATAAAAAGAAAAGTATTTTTACTTTTCTTTTTTAAATAGATAATAGAGGAAATAAAAATGATAAGAAAAATTATATTAACAATGGTAGGAATTATTTTAGTAGTGCTTTTAGTATTATTGATAATTATTGCATATTTTTTAATAGTAGATATACAATCTAAAAGTCCAAAAACAATTTCTCAGGAGTGTGAGATTACATCGTATAAATTTATAGGAAGAAATGTTTTTGTATTGACACCTAAAATAAAAAATGAGAATGAAAAAGTTATTTTATATTTTCATGGTGGTTCATATGTAGCAGAGACATCACAAGAACATTGGAAATTTTTAGAAAAGCTGGCAAAAGATACTGGATATACAATTATTTTACCAGATTATCCATTAGCACCAAAATACACATATGAAGATGTCTTTACAATGATAGAGCCTTTATACAAAGAAATTATAGCTAAGATAGATAATGAAGATTTAATAATGATGGGAGATTCAGCAGGAGGAGGAATGGCTATTGCTTTAGAAGAGAAATTAGGTGAGGAAGGTCAAAAATTACCATCAAAATTAATACTTATTTCACCTTGGCTTGATACAAAATTGACAAATCCTATGATAGACGAAGTGCAAAAATTAGATAAAGACTTAAATAAAGAAGCATTAAAAATTGCTGGTGTTGCTTATGCTGGTAAAAATGGGGGAGATAGTTATTTAGTAAATCCAATAAATGGACCATTAGATAAATTAAAAAATGTGATAATATATACTGGTACATATGATATATTAAATCCTGATGTATCTTTATTGGTTGAAAAAGCAAAAGAACAGAATGTAGACATTGTTGTTAAAGAATATATAGGTATGGAACATATATGGATAGTTAAAGATACTGAAACTGAAGCATATGATGAATTTTTATTGGATTTAATATAGAAACTCTTGACAAAGAGAAAAAATGTGATATAATATTAAACGTTACAAGAAGAAGAAATCATCTTCTCACCTTATCTTAATGGAAAAAGGTTAGAAATAAATTATAGTAAAAGTGTAGAAACTTTTATTGTATTTTGATGAATTGGCTTGTAACAAAAGTCAATTTTTTATTATATGGAGGTGTTTTAATATAAAACAAGAATTACCAATAAATGGTCAAATCAGAGAAAAAGAAGTTCAATTGATAGGAGTTAATGGCGAGAAAGTAGGGATTGTTTCTACTAAAGAAGCCTTAGAGATTGCAGGTAAAGAAAATTTGGATTTAGTTTTAGTTGCTCCAAATGGAAATCCACCAGTATGTAAAATAATGAATTATGGTAAATATAAATTTGAGCAAGCTAAAAAAGAAAAAGAAGCAAAGAAAAAACAAAAGGTTCTTGAAATAAAAGAATTAAGAGTTACTCCTAATATTGAAGAACATGACTTTGGTTTCAAATCAAAAAATGCGAGAAAATTTTTAGAAGATGGAAACAAAGTAAAAATTACAGTCAGATTTAGGGGAAGAGAAGTAAATAATACAAAAGCTGGTGAGGCTGTATTGAATAAATTTATTGAAGCATTAGAAGATATTTCAATAGTTGAGAGAAAACCTAAATTGGAAGGAAGAAATATGTTTATAATTTTAGCTAAAAAAGCATAAGAAATTATGTTTAATATATACTAAAAAACAAAAAGGAGGAGAGAAACTCATGGCAAAATTAAAAACAAATAAAGCTGCTAAAAAAAGATATGGATTAACAGCTACAGGAAAAGTAAAAAGAACAAAATCTAACAGAAGACATTTACTAGCAAATAAAACAAGAAGACAAAAAAAATCTGGAAAAATTCAAAATGCTTATGCTGATAAATCATGTGAAAAAACAATTAAGAAATTATTACCATATGGTGGTTAGTTATAAGGCATAATAGGTAAAATATTAAACAAAAATAAGGAAGGTGAATTTAATGGCAAGAGTAAAGTCAGCAAGAACTACAAGAGCTAGACATAAAAAAGTTTTAAAACAAGCAAAAGGATATTTTGGTGCAAAACATTATAGATTTAGAAATGCTAAACAAGCAGTTATGAAATCTTTATCATATGCATATGTTGGAAGAAAAGATAAAAAGAGTAACTTTAGAAAATTGTGGATTGCTAGAATAAATGCAGCTGCAAGAATGAATGGTACAACATATAGTAAAATGATAGCTGGATTAAAAAAGGCTAATGTTACAGTTAATAGAAAGATGTTAGCTGAAATGGCTGTATCAGATCCAAAAGCTTTTACAGAAATAGTAGAAATAGCAAAGAAAGCTTAATTTCGGTTAGTTAGAACTTTGGGGGATTCCTTGAGGTTCTTTTTTATTTTGTAAAATTTATAAGATTGATTTATTAAAAAATTAGAGATGAAATTTAAGCTTTTTGATTTAATTTTTATACTTTTATATAAATTATTTTGATTTATAAATTTAATAAATACATTATAAATATAACATTTGGTAAAAAAAATTGCAATATATTAAAATTAAAAATCTGAAAAATTTTTCTAATTTGTTCTTTTCAGATTTTTAGTTTTTTTTATTTTTTAATATCTTTCCCTTTTATCCATATTTTTTATAAATCAAAATAATTTATAAAAAAGATAGCATAATTATATCAATCGATATGTAAATTAAATTTAGTTTAACTTTGTATTTATTGAATTTTTATATAAATAATTTGCAATATTATTTACTTTTATAGAATTAATGATTGCATATTTATGTATTTTATAACATTATTAATATTATTTTTGGTTTAACATAAAAGATATATAGTATTTAACAGGCATTAATAATAAAATTGATTGTATAATACTTTTAATAAATACACTTTTTATTTTTATTATTTTATTAATTGATTATTAAGGAGGAAAAATAATGAATTATCAAAAGACAAAATTTAAGGAAACAAAAGGTATAACATTAATAGCATTAGTAATTACAATAATAGTATTACTAATCTTAGCAGGAGTAACAATATCAACACTAACAGGTGATAATGGAATATTAACACAAGCAACAAATGCAAAAATAATGACAGAAATTTCACAATTAAAAGAAGAAATAGATTTATATGTTGTAGGCGAGGAATTAAATAATGTTGAAGGAATAGATAGATATCCGATAATAAAAGAAGAAACAATGGAAAGCATAGATAAAGATAAACTTAGTATAGAATTAAAGCAGAAAATGTCAAAATGGGCAAACAAGGCACAAAACGGAGAAATAGCAACAATAGAGACAATAGATTATAGTAAATTTTACAAAATAGACAAAGAAAAAGTACAATCAGCAAAAGCATTTGATGGAGATTTATACCTAATAGAGGTTGATGGAAAATATAAAGTAATAAGTATAAAAGGAGTAACATATCAACAAGAAAAAATAAATATAATAATACCATTAAATGACATAGCAGAACCAGAATATATAACAGTAGGAAACAATACATACAAGTGGTATGGAAATGGAGAGATATCTGTCATAGGTGAATTAAGTTCAAATTCAGGAATAACGGATGAAGAAAATTCAAACATAAATGGAGTACAAGAGTTTAAATTAAAAGAGATAGCAAAAGGAACAAATATGGCGTTTGATAATAATGTAGAAACAGAACAAAATATAGCAAAAGTAAATGGTGTAAAGAAAATATATTTCCATACAGGAACAGCATATATAATAGATGCAGAAGACAACTTATGGGCATGGGGAGCAAATGATTACAATAAACTAGGGCAAGGAAATTCATATTTAGTAACAGAACCAACTAAGATATTAGAAGGAAGAACAGAAGGGGCAAGTAATGTAAAAGCAAAAAATGTATGGGCAGGGCCAACAAATACATTTGTATTAGATACGAGTAATAGATTATGGGCATGTGGAGCAAATTCAGATGGAGTATTAGGACAAGGAAATAATAATAATTACTATAATTTTGTAGAAGTAAAAATAGATGGATTAGATTTGAATAAAACCGAAATAGAATATATGAGTATGACCTATATGAGAGTACAATATAGTTCAGTATTGATAAAATGTAATAATGGAAAGGTTTACGCATGTGGAAATAATAAATATGGGAACTTTGGAATAGGTAATAATACATCATACAATAGATTTATAGAATTAAGTGCATACAATAATATATGGAAGAATACAAAGAAAATAGTAAATGAAGGAATAATATCATATATTATTACGGAGAAAGGAGAATTATATGGTTCAGGATTAAATGAAAAAGGTAATTTAGGATTAGGTCATAAAAGAAATGAGATTAATATATTAACAAAAATAACAGATAATGTTAAAGATATTACATGTGAAGATGAGCAATATTTTATAGCGTTAAAAAATGATGGAATTTTATATAAAAATGACACAGAAGGAAATATTATAAAAATACAAGGAATACAGGATACAGAAATAAAGTTTAGTAGTGGATCTACATTCATTTCCAATGGAAAGTATTATATATTAAATAGTGATAATACTGTAAGTAGAAGACATGATTCATATATGATGGACAATGAAATAATATATATGGGAGCGATGTATGGATTTATATCAAGTGATAAAGTATATTTAAGCGGATATCCAGATATAACAAAACCAAAAGCCAAATCAATATATCAATTGAAAAAAGTATTTTCAGGAGCACAATTTGTGCAAAGTGGAGGAAATAATATAAATATAGTAGATAATGAAGGAAGTATTTATGAAGGAATAAATAATAAAAATACTCAAGTGAACAATATAAAGCAATTAGTATCTTCACTTAATGCTGAATTTGCATTAAGTGAAGATGGAAAGATATATGCAAAAGGTAACGCATATATGTGGGGAAATGAAATTAATA
>CAJFQT010000004.1 GCA_904419095.1 uncultured Clostridia bacterium
GAAAATAAAAAATTTTTATATCAAACAATAAAAGAAGGGGCAAGAGCAAGAGAATATGAAAATAGTTTAAATTGGTTAAATGATGCTAATCTGATTTATAAAATATATAATGTGTCTAAAGTAGATTTTCCTTTAAAGGCATACAATGATTTAAGTTCTTTCAAAATATATATGAATGATGTAGGTTTATTAAGAAAAATGGCAAATCTAGATAGTAGAATTGTAATTGAAGGAGATAGACTTTTTGAAGAATTTAAAGGAGCATTTACTGAAAATTATGTATTAAATATGCTAAATGAAGTTTTTGATGTGGTACCTAACTATTTTACTTTTGACAGACATGAAATAGATTTTGTTGTACAATATAAAAATAAAATCATTCCAATAGAAGTAAAAGCAAGTAAATCTTCAAATAATATTAGTTTAACAAGATATAATCAGAAATTTAATAATGATATATCTGTAAGAATTTCAATGAATAATTTGAAAAAAGATGGAAAAATAATTAATATACCACTATTCTTTATAGAATATATTAAAAAAATCTTGATTTCGTGATAAAATATACATACAAAAAGTTATATATTCCATATGTTATTCATACGAAGGACTTTAAAGAGTAAGATGGAATAACATATTTACCAATATATATGACATCATTGTTATAATATAACATTTAATAGAAATAGTTAATTAGTTGATTGTAAAGCGTGAATATATCGAATCTTATGAAAGAAGATATTTCCACGTTTTTTATTGTATAAAAAAATCGGGAGCATATCAGAAAGTTTGTGTAAACTTTAAATTTTATATACTCATTTTTAAAATTTCTAAAAAAAGTGTGAAATTAATATTGTAATGTACAAATAAGATATCTAATAATAAATATTGACAAAAAAAATAAAAGATGTTAAAATGTTAGCACAAACTAACAAAAAGTAAGGAGGAAAAGATGGAGTTAACAAATTCCCAAGAAGAATATATAAAAACTATATATATATTATCAAAAACTGAGAAAGAAATTAGAGTTACAGATATAGCAAAAAGGTTAGAAATTACAAAGCCGAGTGTTAATAGAGCAATGAAAAATTTGAAAGATATAAAACTGCTAAACTATGAAGCATATGGCAAAATTAATTTAACAAAAGAGGGAGAAAAAATTGCAAAAGAGATATTAAAACGAGAAGATGTTTTAAAATTATTTTTGAATAAAATATTGGATATAGAAGAAAAACAGGCAGAAAATGAAGCAATATCAATGAAGCATGCAATATCGCAAGAAACTGAAGAAAAATTAGAAAAATTTATAAACAAAGTTTTAAATTTAGGAGACTTAGATTGTGATTATGATGAAACCAGTGAAAAGTGTAAAAACTGTGTAAAAATAACGGCTAAGAATAGACTAATTAAGGATACTATATAAAGAAAGGACTAAGAAATAAAAATTAAGAGATATGAAATAAATCGCCATTAAAATCGAGAATAATAAAAGTTATCTATGAATGTACAAACTGTAAATAACAAAAATTTTGAAATGAAAGAATAATAAATATTAAGAAATAGGAGGAATAAAATGTTAGAATTACAAAATATTTGTTTTGAAAGAGATAATAAAAAAATACTTGATAATATAAATTTAAAAATTGACACAGATAAATTTATAGCAATAACAGGACCAAACGGATCAGGAAAATCAACACTAGTAAAAATAATTATGGGAATAGAAAAACCAGACTCAGGGAAAATAATATTTCAAGGGAAAGACATAACAAAATTATCAATAGAAAAAAGAGCAAATGCAGGTATAAGTTTTGCATTTCAGCAACCGGTAAAATTTAAAGGAATGACAGTATATGATTTACTAAGGATTGCATCAAAAAAAGCAATAACAAAAAAAGAAGCATGTGAAATATTATCAAAAGTAGGGTTATGTGCCAAAGAATATGTAGATAGAGAAGTAAATGGTTCATTATCAGGGGGCGAATTAAAAAGAATTGAAATTGCAACAGTAGCAGTAAGACAAACAAAATTAACAATATTTGATGAACCAGAAGCAGGAATCGATTTATGGAGTTTTAATAATTTAATAGAAATATTTGAAAATATGAGAGAAATTGTAAAAGGTACAACTCTAATAATTTCACATCAAGAAAAGATACTAGGAATTGCAGATGAAGTAATATTAATGAAAGATGGAAAAATTGATAAAATAGAAACAAGTGAAGAGTTCTTAAAAAATAATGTTTCAAAAACTTGTTGCAAAGTCAAAAAATGTTAGTACTTTAGTTGTGTATATAAATGAATCTTAGTTATAAAGTTAAAATATGAACAGAATATAAATTAGATAAGAACTTAAAAAATTAAATTAAAGATAAAGATGATTAATGTGAGGATAAATACGACTTTAGAAAAGTTAAAATAGAGGAAGTTATAGTCAAAGAGAAAAATCAAGAGAAAGGAATGGTCAGTATAAATGGAAAATATTCAAGAAAATAACAATATACAAGAACAAGAATTAGATAAAGAATTATTAAATAATATAACAGATTATGAATCTATAAGAAAAGGAGCATATAACATAAGGAAAAATGGAAAAGGAATAGAAAGAAAAGTAACAGATAATGTAAATATAGTAACAAAAACAGATAAACCAGGAATAGATATATATGTAAAAGAAAATACAAAGTTTGAATTCATTCATATACCAGTTATAATAACAGAAAGTGGGCTAACAGATTTAGTATATAATGATTTTCATATAGGAAAAAATGCAAATGTAATAATAGTAGCAGGATGTGGAATTCATAATGACCATCACAAAGATTCACAACATGATGGAATACACAGATTTTACTTAGAAGAAGGAGCAAAAGTAAGATATATAGAAAAGCATTATGGAGAAGGCGTAGGAGATGGAAAGAAAGTTTTAAATCCAGTAACAGAAGTATATCTAAAAGAAGGAAGCAGTATGGAGATGGATAGTAGTCAAATAAAAGGAGTAGATTCTACAATACGAGAAACAAAAGGAATAGTAGATGCAAATGCAAATTTTGTAGTATCTGAAAAAATAATGACAAATGGAATTCAAACTGCAAAAACAATATTTGATGTACAGTTAAATGGAGAAAATGCAAGTACACATGTAACATCAAGATCAGTTGCAGCAGATAAATCAAAACAAGAATTTGTTTCAAAAATATATGGAAACTCAAAATGTTTTGCACACAGTGAATGTGATGCAATAATAAAAGATGATGCAATAGTAACAGCAACACCAGAAATTACTGCGAATAATGTAGATGCTAATTTAATACACGAAGCAGCAATAGGCAAAATTGCTGGTGAGCAAATAACAAAACTGATGACTTTGGGCTTGACAGAGAAAGAAGCGGAAGAAGAAATAATAAATGGATTTTTGAGATAATGGTTAATTGGGGACAGGTACGTATAGACCAAAATGGTCAATTGGGGACAGGTACACTTAGACCAAAATGGTTAATAGGTACCTGTCCCCAATTGACCATTTTTCTTAATCAACTATTTGCTTTTACTTGAATTTGTAACAAAAATATGATATAGTAATGCAGAATAGGAGGACAATATATGAGTAGAAGAACCAGAGGTAGGAGATATGACTCTGAACCTAAACTAAATGTAAAAAAAGTAATAGCAGTAATTGTGGCACTAGTTGTTATAATTATGTTTGTCTTTGTTATAAAAGGTATAGTTACAGGAAATAAAGATAAAGAACAAATATCAAGTTTAAGTTATTTTGCGTCTTTTCAAGATAATAAATGGGGAATAATTGATTCTAATGGTAATGATGTAATAACTCCTTCATATGCAGAAATGATAATTGTTCCAAACGAGAAAAAAGATGTATTTTTATGCACATTTGATGTTAATTATGATACAGGTGAGTATAGTACAAAAGTTTTAAATAAAGATAATAAGGAAATATACACAGATTATGAACAAGTGGAAGCTATACAAAATAGAGATGAAAATAATCAATTATGGTATGAAGAAAATGTTTTAAGAATCAAAAAAGATGGTAAATATGGAATAATGAATTTAGACGGAAAAGTTTTAGTAGAGCCACAATATGATGAAATAATAGCTGTTCCAGGAATAAAAAATGCATATAAGGTAAAAAAAGATAATTTATATGGAATAGTAGATGGTGAAGGAAAACAAATACTAAATGTAAGTTATGCAGATATCACAAATTTAGGAAAAGATAATATATCTGGATATATAGTGCAAGATCAAAATGGAAAATTTGGAATAGTAGATTATTCATCAAATCAAATTTTAGAAGCTAAATATGATGCAATAGAAAAAGTATATGGAAATGATATGTATGTTGTTACAGAAAATGGTACTAAAAAAGTAGTAGATAAATCTGGGGCAGATGTCATTACTGCAGGATTTGACGATATATCATCAATGCTAAAAAATAAAGATAATGGAGTAATATTCCAAAGTTCAGGAAAATATGGTGTTATGAATTTATCAGGTCAAGTTACAATTGCACCTGAATATGACGAGTTAAAAGAAGGAAAAACAGGTAGTTTAATAGCAAAATCAGGAGATAAGTATGGAGTTATTGATTTGCAAAAAACTGAAAAAGTACCATTTAATTATACTATGATTACATATAATGAAAAGGCTGATATTTATTTAGCTGATGATGAAAATTATAATACTACAATAATGAATAGTAACTTTGAACCTAAACTTTCAGGAATATTGACAGAGATTGATACTGATTCAGGATATATTACAATTGTTGTGGGAGATCAAACTAGATATTATAACTTTAGATTTGAAGAAAAAACAGACAAGGATGTAATGCCTACAAATACTTTATATTTGAGTAAAAAGGACAATAAATATGGATTTGTAGATAAAGATGGAAATGTTGTAGTAGACTATATTTATGATGATGCAACAGAACAAAATGAATACGGATTTGCAGGAATAAAAAAAGATGGAAAATGGGGAAGCATAGATTCAAAAGGTACTGTGGTTCAGGAACCAATCTATAATTTAGATGATTATTTATTAGTAGATTTTGTAGGAAGATGGCATTTATCAAAAGATTTAAATTCAAATTATTATAATAAAGAATAGAATATAAATTTGGACTGCTAATAATTATTAATAGGAAAAATTTCCAATAGAATATATATTCAATGAAGATAAATATAAAAAATAAAATAATATTAATAAAAAAGAAAAAATAAAAGATTACAAAGGTGGTAATAATGGAACTAAAGACAAAATATCAATATACATATTTTATTTATCCATTTGTAGTAAAGACAAGTAAATATCAAAAATATTTACTAAATATACTAAAAAATGATAAATTTGATATCAAAATATTTGAGAAACAAAGAAATATAAAAATGTACCAATACTTTTTACCTAAAATTAGTGAATTACTATTTTCTGGATTTTCGTTTTCAGAAGAGAAGAAAAAACAATTAGAAGCAATGCCTAAAGAAACAGCTAGTGCATTGCTTGCAAAAAATAATTGTAATGTATTTGAATATAAATTAAAAAAAGATGTTCAAGGTAAAACAGAAGAAAACGGAATATTTTTTAAAATTACTAAAATCGACATAGTATGTTTTAAGAGTGGAATTTGTTTTTTGTTAATGAAAACTAATATAGAAAATTCAGAATCTTTTTCAGATGTATTGAATTTTAACTATAAATTTAGAGATATAAAGCAAAATGGAAATGTGTTAAACAGTTATGATAAGATAAAAATTCAAACAGATGTATTTGAAGATATGAATAAACTGACAGAATTTATAGAGAAAATAACAGGTTCAGCATTTGAAAGTATGAAATTAGATATTGATACAAATAGATTTTTAACCTATTCATATGTCTGTATAGATCAACAATCTTGGAATGAGCAAAAGGCATTTAAAGATATTGAATATCAATTTGTAAAATTTGCTAATTTTTTACCAGCTGATGATATGGTATCATATGAATATTCAAATTATACAGATTTTTCTAAATGGAAGTATGCAAAAATCGGAATATCAAAACAAGGAGTAACTCTTTTTACGTCAGATGCAGATATGAACAATTATACTATCTTACCAGATGAATTTGAAAATCAATATTTATTTACATATATATTAGATTTATATAAAAAATATTATTTGAAAAAACTTGAAAATGATTTTCAGAAAATAAAACAAGTAAAAAAGGCTAGAAAGAATTTTATTGAATTTACTAAAAAGTTGTGGATTCAAGAGATAACTGATGATGAGGTGGGAGCGTTTTTTAATTATAATGTTGTAAAAACATTTAATTTAAATAGAGACTATAAAAAAATTAAAAATCAATATGATGTTTTATATAAAGAATATAATATTGAAAAAAATAATGTTATTTTAAGATGGATATTTGTTGCCTTGATTGTGCTTATAATATTTACTATTTTGAATTTTTTATCAATTTCTTAGTTAGTGAAAACAATGTTTTAATGTAATAAAAATGTAAAAAATATTTAATATGGAAGAAAAGAAAACTTTTTTTAATCTTCCGTAAGTGTATAGGAACTTTAATAACTGATAGTTACTAAAGTTCCTATTTACAATGGATTGTATTATATATATAATTACTATTATGAAAGTATTTAAAGCTAGAAGGGAGATTAAAAGTGAAAATTAATTGTGGAACAGATATAATAGAAATTGATAGAATAAAAGATTCAATTGAAAATATTGGACAGAGTTTTTTAAATAGAGTTTATACGGAAAATGAAATTAAATATTGTGAAAGTAAAAAAGCACAGAAGTATCAACATTATGCAGCAAGATTTGCAGCTAAAGAAGCGGTATTTAAAGCAATATCTATATTGCTTGAAGATAAATATTCTATTTGTTGGAAAGATATAGAAGTCATCAATGATAAGCAAGGAAAACCAAAGGTAAATTTAATAGGAGTTAATTTAAAAAATATAGAGCAAATAGATTTGAGTATTTCACATTGTAAGCAATATGCAACTGCTAATGTTGTTGTGGTTTTAAAATAAAAATTTAATAAAAATATAAGAGAAGGGAGAAGGTCGTATAACCATATTATATATGTATTATACGAGAAAATGACATGAAATTATTTGATAGCCATGCACATTTAGATGATGAAAAATTTAATCAAGACAGAGAAGAGTTAATAAAAAAAATTGAAGAATCTGATACAACTAACTTTATAACTGCTGGGTATAGTATAGATGGATCTATTAAGGCATTGGAATTGTCTAGAAAATATTCATTTATATATGCAACTGTTGGAATTTCTCCAAATGATATTCCACAATCAGAGGAAGAACTGTGGAAAGATATCAGAAAAATAGAAAACTTAATATTAGAAGAATTGAAATTAGAAAATACAGATATAAATAAAAGAAAAAAATTAGTTGCAATAGGTGAAATAGGTTTAGATTATTATTGGGAAAAAGATGAAAAAATGAAAGAGTTGCAAAGAAAGGCATTTATAAAGCAAATCGAACTTGCAAATAAATATGATTTTCCAATAGTAATACATACACGAGATGCAATTATGGATACATTAAATATTCTAAAAAATAATGAGGTAAAGAAGAGAGGAGTATTTCATTGTTGTCCTCAAAATAGAGAATTAATAAAAGAGGCATTAAAGCTTGGATTTTATATCTCATTTGCGGGACCAATTACTTTTAAAAATTCAAAAAACGCAGATGAAATGATAAACTTAGTTCCAAATGATAGATTATTAATTGAAACAGATAGCCCATATCTTGCACCAGAACCTGTTAGAGGTACTCGAAATGATCCTAGAAATGTAAAATTTATTGCTGAAAAAATTGCAAATGTTAAGAATATTTCATTAGAAGAAGTTGCAAATATTACATATAATAATGTTAGAGCAATTTTCAATATTTGAAAATAGATATTGAAACTAAATCTGGGATTAAATTGTTAGCCAATATTTCATATTAATAAAAATGATACAAAACTATTGAATTTTAAAAACACTTATGCAATAATATAAATGTATGTAATTAGCAAGTTATATTTTTATTGGAATTGAACATATTAATATTAAAATGAAAAATAAAAGGTGTAGGAGTGAAACATATGAAAAAGATTAAATTATTATGTATTGCTATTATTATGATAATGTTATTAACACCATTATCAATGGCAGCAGGAGATAGTTTTAAATTAAGTTTAGAACCAGTATCAAATGAAGTAACAAGGGGAGATACATTTGATGTAAAAGTTTTCCTAGATGATATACAAGTTGTAAGCGGAGAACAAGGAATTGCAGGATATACTGCAGAATTAACATATGATACAAATATATTGAGTTTAGAAAAAGTTACTGCAAATTCTGGATGGGAAGCATTGGAAAATGAAGGAGCAGTTATTGTAAATACATCAAATGCTGAAGTTGTAAAACAAAGAACAGAAACAATTGTTTTAACATTTAAAGTAAATGATACTGCAAGTTTTGGAAATACAACTATACAAATTGATAGCATTGAGGGAACATCAATAGCAGAAACAATTGATGGAACAGGAAGCAGTACAACAATTAGAATTGCTGACAAACAAGACCAAGGTGGAGATGATAATCCAACTGGAAATGAAAATCAGACAGGAGGAAATAACCAAACAGGAAATGGAAATCAAACAGGTGGAAATGGACAAACAGGAGGAAACAATCAAGGAAATAACACTGGAAATAATGTAGGAGTATCTGGTGGATCAAATAGTGGAAATTCAAATAGGATAAATACAGTAGTTAATTCTGTAAGTGGAGATAATACTCAAAAAAATAATGGAGGATTACCATATGCAGGAACAGTAGGTTATATTGGAATTGCAGTAGTAGTATTAATCATTGCAAGTATTGTTTTCTATCATAATTATAAAAAATATAGAAAAGTATAATAAGAATATGAATATATAGAAAAATAAGATAATTGTTTTGAATGTTAAAAAGATATTATTGATTTTTAGATTAATAGTATCTTTTTTTCTATGTCTGAAAGTATAGTAATAGTTTAATAATTATATAAAATTGTTGAATAATTAGAAAAAAATTGCAATTATTTTATGTAATAAAAATGTAATAAATATTTAATATAAATGTTAAAAAATCCTTGGAAAAGCTTCCGTAAGTGTGTAAGAAAAATCTTTTAATGCTAAAAATATACTGTATTTACTTTAAATTTAGGTCTTAGTATAATTAAGTTGAGGAACATTGGGGACACGCCAAAACGTTCCCAAAAGAGGGGGAAACTTATGAGAATAAAGAAGTTTGTGAGTTTTATATTAATTATTTTATTTTTTATAGAGATATTAAGTTCAATTGTGCCAAAAGATGTATTTGCAGTTGAAAATTCTGATAATAATGGAAGTAATAAAATGTCAAGTGAAGAACAAACTAGTGGAGAAATTAGTAGAGAATATGAAATAAAAGAAGAAGAAACCTGGGATATATCAGAAAATGGTGATGGGAGTGTTATTGCAAAATGGACGTTGAGCGATAAAACATTGAGAATTTCTGGTAATGGAAAAATGAAGAACTGGGGAGATAATTATGAAAAAGAAGATTGGCATAATTCACAATATACAAATATAATAGAAAAAGTAATTATAGAGGAAAATGTAATAAAGATTGGACAAAGGGCGTTTTATAGATGTTATAATTTATCAAGTATAGAAATTCCGGATAGTATAATAGAAATAGGTAATGGCGCTTTTTCTGGATGTAGAAGTTTAGCAGATATAGAGATTCCAAAAAGGATAACTAAGATAGAAGATTCTACTTTTTCTGGATGCAGTACTCTAACAAATATAAACTTATCAGAAAATATAACATTTATAGATTTTGAAGCTTTTTCTGGATGTATAAATTTAACAAATGTAACTATTCCAAAAAGTGTAGGTGATTTACGATATAATGCATTTGGCGACTGTAGCAGTTTAGAAAATATAAATGTTGATGAAAATAATAAAAATTATATGAGTGAAAATGGAATTTTATTTAATAAAGGAAAAACTGAAATAATTAAATTTCCAGAAGCAAAAAAAGATATAATTAATTATGAAATACCAGAAACCGTAACAAGTATAGGTTCTGAAGCATTTTCTGGAGTTAGTAATTTAGAAAGTGTGAAGATTCCAAATAGTGTAATAAATATAGGAGAATCAGCATTTGAAAATTGCAGTAAACTAGAAAATATAAATATACCAGAAAATGTAACAAAGATAGAAACATATACATTTTTTGGATGTAGTAACTTAAAGAGTATAGAAATTCCAAAAAATATAACAAGCATCGGAATCGGAGGTTTTTCAGAATGCAATAATTTACAAAAAATAATAATGCCAACAAGTTTAGTAAGTATAGAAACTGTAGCGTTTAAAAATTGTATAAGTTTAAAAGAAATAGATATTCCAAATGAAGTTACAAAAATAGATAATTCTGCATTTGATGGATGTAATAATTTAATAAAAATGGAATTTCCAGAATATATAAGAGAAATGGGATTTGTATCTTTCGAAAATAAAATTGTAATAGTTATAGCAGATAGTGATGCACATAAATATGTGGAAAATAAAAAAATAGCTTATGCTTTAGAAGGAGAAGCAAAAAATATAACAACAGAATACGAATTAAAAAAAGAAGAACTTTGGGATATATCAGAAAATGGAGATATGAGTGTTGTTGCAAAATGGGATTTGAATGATAAAACATTAACAATTTCTGGTAGAGGAAATATGAAAAATTGGAATAATAATGCGTTAAATGATGTTTGGAAAGAAAAATATACAAATTATATAGAGAAAGTGGTTATTGAAGAAGGAATAACCAATATTGGAAGTTTTGCACTTATATACTGCAGTAGCTTAACAAGTATAGAAATACCAGAGAGTGTAACTAATATAGAAAGTAATGCTTTTTTAGGATGTAGTGCTTTAACAAATATAGATATTCCAGAAAATGTAACAGAGATAAAATCTTATACTTTTTCAGACTGTAAAAATTTGAGAAGTATAGAGTTATCAAAAAATGTAAAAGGTGTAAGTTCTGATGCATTTGATGGTTGTAGTAATTTGGAAAAAATTGAGGTTAATGAGAATAATGAAAAATATATTGATGAAAATGGAATACTATTCAATAAACAAAAAACAAAGATAATAAAATATCCTGCAAAAAAATCAGAGGTATCATATTATATACCAGAAGGAGTAACATGGATAGACGGAGGTGCCTTTCAAGAATGTGACAATTTAGTAAATATTTATATTCCAGAAAGTGTAACAACAATAAGGTGGCAGGCATTTGAAGGGTGTAGTGCTTTAACAAATATAGAAATTCCAGATACTATAACAGATATAGAATCGTCAACATTTTCAGGATGTAGTAGTTTAGCAAATATAACGGTTCCAGAAAGTGTGACAAATATAAAATGGGGTGCATTTTCAGGATGTAGTAGTTTAACAAGTATAGAAATTCCTAAAGGAGTAACAAGTATAGAAGATTCTACATTCTCAGGATGTAGTAGTTTAACAAGTATAAAAATTCCAGAAGGAGTAACAAGCATAGGAACTTATGCATTTGACGGATGTAGTAGTTTAACAAATATACATATTCCAGAAAGTGTAACAGATATAGAATGGTCAGCGTTTTCAAATTGTAGTAGTTTAGTAAGTATAAAAATTCCGAATAAGGTGACTACTATAGAAGATCTTACATTTTATAAATGTACTAATTTGGAGAGTGTGGAACTACCAGAAAGTATAATAAATGTTAAAATGGGAGCTTTTAATAATTGTACAAATTTAAAGAACCTAATATTGTCAAAAAAAATTACAGATATAGATGAGGTTATAGATTCTGGTAACATATATATTATATGTGATGCAACTATATATGCAGTACAAAATAGTGCAGCTCATAAATATGCAGAAGAACATGAGCAAGGATATATATTAGATAACAAAGGGCCAAATATTAACATTATGACAGATAAAATATTAACAAACAAAAAACAAACCTTAAATATACCTGTAGAGGTCAAAGATAATTTTGAAGAAGTTGGTGTAGAAGAAGGAACAATAAAATATGCAATAAGTAATAGCAATATAGAAGTTCCATCTGAAGAGGAATTTACAAATAATGTCATAGACGGAAACATAGAATACGAAATGCAAGCAGGAAAAAAATATATATGGGTAAAAGCAGAAGATAAATTGGGAAATCAATCAATGGCAGTATCAAATGAATTAAAATTACTTATAAAAGGGGACATTAATTTAGATAATAAAATAGATATAACAGATGTTGTACTATTAAAAAGACATTTAATAGCAGGGAGTAGAACAAACTGGATACTAACAGGAGACAACTTAGAAGCGGCAGATATGAATGAAAATGAAAAAGTTGATATTTCAGATTTATTGCTATTAAAAAGAGAAGTAGCACAAAACATTTAGGAACGTTGGGGACACGTCAAAACGTTCCCAAAAGAGGGGGAATGATGAAAATAAAAAGGTTTGTGAGTTTTATATTAATTATTTTATTTTTAATAGAGATGTTAAGTTCAATTGTACCAAAAGATGTATTTGCAGTAGAAAATGCAGATATTAATGGGAATACAAAAGCAACTAGTGAAGAAATTAGTAGAAATTACGAAATAAAAGAAGAAGAAACATGGGATATATCAAAAAATGGTGATGGGAGTGTTATTGCAAAATGGACATTGAGCGATAAAACATTGAGAATTTCTGGTAAGGGAGATATGAAGAGTTTTTATGAACCTGCGGTAAAAGATGATTATTTTGTTGGATATGATAAGATAATAGAAAATGTAATAATAGAAGAAGGAATAACAAATATAGGTGACGAGGCGTTTATAGGATTTAGTCGTTTGACAAATATAGAGATTCCAGAAAGTGTAACGGGGATAGGATTTTATGCATTTTCTGGATGCAAAAGTTTAACAGAATTTAACTTACCAGAAAATTTATCTATGATACAATTAGGTACATTTGCTGATTGTAGTAGTTTAAAAAGTATAGAAATTCCTAAAAATGTGGTGAGTATTGGTCAGATAGCTTTTTTGAGGTGTGTTAGCTTAACAAGGATAACTATACCAGAGAGTGTATGGCATATATTACCAGAAGCATTTAGTGGATGTGAAAATTTGCAAGAAATAACTATTCCTCAAAATACAACTTCTATAGAAGAAGGAATATTTAATGGATGTAAAAAATTAAAAACAGTAGAAGTTGCTGCTGGAAACAAGAATTTTACAAGTGAGAATGGAATTTTTTATAATAAAAATAAGACTGAATTAATAAAATATCCAAGTGAAAATAATACAGAAACAATATATGAAATACCAGAAAGTGTAACTTGTATAGCAGAAAATGCATTTGAAGAAAATAAATATTTAGAGAATATAAAGATACCAGAAACTGTAACTAGTATTGGAGAATCTGCTTTTGAAGGATGTAGTAAACTAGTGACTATGAAACTACCAGAAAACTTAACAAATATAGAAACATCTACATTTAAAGGATGTAATAGTTTAACAAGTGTAGAATTACCAGAAACTATAACAAATATAGGAAAATCTGCATTTGAAGAATGTAGTGCATTAACTTCTATAAAATTACCAGAAAGATTAACAAGCATAGGAGAAGCTATTTTTAAAGGATGTAGTAATTTAGTAAATGTAGAAATATCAGAAAATGTAACAAGTATAGGAGCAAGTGCTTTTTCAGGTTGTAGTAATTTAAAAGATTTGAAAATTTCAGATAATGTAACGAATATAGATACAGGAGCTTTTAATAGTGTAAAGAATTTAATTGTAACAGCTGATAGTATTGCACATGAATATGTAGAAAGAGAAAATATTCCATATATATTGATAGGAGAAGCACAAAACATAGAAACAAACAATGAAATAAAAAAAGAAGAAACTTGGGATATTTCAGAAAATGGAGATAAGACTGTAATTGCAAAATGGACATTAGAGAATAAAACGTTAACAATTTCTGGTAAAGGAAAGATGAAAAATTGGAATTCTGCATCAAGCAGAGATGTATGGCGTGATGGATATAAAAATGTATTAGAAAATGTGTTGATAGGAGAAGGAATAACAAGTGTTGGAACATATGCTTTTTATGAATGTGAACTATTAAAAAATATAACATTGCCAGAAAGTTTAACAGAAATAAATGATTATGCATTTTTTAAGTGTAGAGCTTTAACAAAAGTAGAAATTCCAGAAACAGTGTTGGATATTGGAGGTAATGCATTCGGAAGATGTACAAATTTGATTAGTATTCAAATACCAAAGAATATAGAAGTTATATCAAATAATGTATTTTACGGTTGTAGTAGCTTAACCAATATAAACATACCGGAAAATGTATTTCTTATAAATTATAATGCTTTTGATGGATGTACAAATCTAACTAAAATAGAAGTAGATGAAAAGAATAAAAATTATATTGATGAAGAAGGTATATTATTTAATAAACAAAAAACAGAAATTATAAAATATCCAGCTGGGAAGAAAGATAAAACAATATACAAAATACCAGAAACAGTAACAATGCTTGTTAGAAATGTATTTAAAGACTGTATAAGCTTGATAAGTATAGAAATACCCAAAAACGTGACAAGAATAGGAGAATCTGCTTTTGAAGGGTGTAGCAGTTTAAAAAATTTAAAAATACCAGAAAATGTAACAAGAATAGAAGATTCTGCCTTTAAAAATTGTACAGCTTTAATAGAAATGAATATACCTAATGGAGTAAGTACAATAGAAGAATATATGTTTTATGGATGCAGTAATTTAACAAAAATAGAAATACCAGAAAGTGTAACAAGTATAGAAAGAAGTGCATTTTCAGATTGTAGTATGTTGATAAATATAAAATTACCTGAAGGAATAACTAGTATAAATAATGCAGTATTTTCTGGATGTAGTAGTATAAAAAATATAGATATACCCGAAAATGTGATAAGTATAGGAGGATTTGCGTTTTCAGAATGTAATAGTTTAATAGAAATGAAGCTTCCAGAAGATTTAACTTCTATAGGATCATATGCATTTTATGGATGTAATAGTTTGACAAAAGTAGAAATTCCAGAAAATATAACAACTATAGAACCATTCACATTTGAACTCTGCCCTAATTTAAAAAGTATAACATTATCTAAGAAAATTACGATGATTAATGCAGATATAATAATAGATGATGAAACGATTATCTATACAACCCCAAATAGTGTAGCTCATAAATATGCAGAGGAAAAAGGACAAGGATATATTTTAGATGAAAAGGGACCAGATATAAATATTTTGATAGATAAGATATTAACAAATCAAAAACAAATTTTAAATATACCAGTAGAGGTAAAAGATAATTATGAAGAAGTAGGTGTAAAAGAAAAAAGTATTAAATACGCAATAAGTGATAGTAATATAGAAGCACCATCTGAAGAAGAATTTACAAATACTGTCATAGATGGAAACATAGAATATGAAATGCAAGCAGGAAAAAAATATATATGGGTAAAAGCAGAAGATAAATTGGGAAATCAATCAATAACAGTATCAAATGAATTAAAATTACTTATAAATGGAGACATTAATGTAGATAATAAAATAGATATAACAGATGTTGTACTATTAAAAAGACACTTAATAGCAGGAAATAGAACAAATTGGATATTAACAGGAGATAACTTAGAAGCAGCAGATATGAATGAAAATGAAAAAGTAGATATATCAGATTTGTTGTTATTAAAAAGAGAAGTAGCACAAAACATATAGTTGATTTTTGAGATTTGAATTAAATTTTATATATAATATAAATAATAAGGAATAAAAGAAAAGTTTTTATTATACAAAAATGTTATGAAAGAACGTTACTACTATGAAAATATAAATAACAAAAAAGTATAATAAAAACTTTTTATATTTATTGCTAAAAGAGAGAAAATATAGTAGAATACAATAAAGGAGGAGATATGAGTGCAAGGAATAGGAATAGGAGAAAGTGACTTTAAAGGATTAAGAATTAGAAATAATTATTATATAGACAAAACAATGTATATAAAAGATATAATAGATAACGAATCAAGAGTTTTACTAGTAACAAGACCAAGAAGGTTTGGAAAAACATTAAATATGAGTATGTTAAGATACTATTTTGATATAAAGCAAAAAGATAGCAAAGAACTATTCAAAGGATTAAAAATACTAGAGCAAGAAGATAAATATACATCAAAATTAGGAGCATATCCAGTAATATATTTAACATTGAAAGATGCAGGATTAATGAATTATGAAATGATGATTATGCAATTAAAAACAATTATGATGGAGTTATTTTATGAGCATAGAGAATTATTAGATGGTGAAATAGCAGAAGGAGAAAGAGTGATATTTAATAAAATATTATCTGCTAGTGCAACAGATGTAGATTTATTAAATTCATTAAAAATGCTTTCAAAATTAATGAATCAATATTATAAAAAATCTGTAATTTTATTAATAGATGAATATGATGTGCCATTACAAAATGCATATGTGGAAGGATATTATGATGAAGCGGTTAAATTTTTTAAAACATTTTTTGGAACAACGTTTAAGGACAATCCATACTTAGAAAAAACAGTATTAACAGGAGTAAGTAGAGTAGCAAAAGAAAGTATATTTAGTGGGGCGAATAATTTTGATGTATATACAGTATTAGACAATGAATTTGCAGATGATTTTGGAATAACAGAAGAAGAAATGGATAAGATTATAAAAGATTTTAATATACAAGAAGAAAAAGAAGAAATCAAAAAATGGTATGACGGATATAAAATAGGAGAAGTAGAGGGAATATATAATCCATGGAGTATTATAAATTATTTAAATAAAAAAGTATTAATGCCATATTGGGTAAACACAAGTTCAAATGATTTAATAAAGTTAGTATTAAAAAATTCAAGTACAATAAAAGAAAAAATAGAAAGATTGTTAAAAGATGAAGAGATAGAAGTACCAATTAATTTAGAGACAGTAATAGTAGGAATAGAAAATAATGAAAACAATATATGGGGATTGATGTTAGGGACAGGATATTTAAAAGTAGTACAAGTGGTTGATTTGAATAAAAGATTATATAGAGTGAAATTTCCAAATTATGAAATTAAATATTTATTTGAAGAAATTATAGATGATTGGTTTAGAGATAAAGTAATAGGAAATGATTTAGAAAGTATATTAAAAGATTTAGTAACATTAAATATGAAAGAATTTGAAAAAAAATTTGAAGTATTAGTAAAAGAAATGTTTAGTTATATGGACGTAGGAGAAAATACAGCAGAAAATTTCTATCATGCATTTGTATTAGGAATGTTAGTAGGACTAAAAGATAGTTACTATGTAAATTCAAATAGAGAATCGGGATTTGGAAGATATGATATTTTATTAGAACCAAAAGATAAAGATGGAAACAGCTTTATAATGGAATTTAAAGTATTAGAAGATAGAGAAGAAAAAACAATAGAAGATACAATAAAAAATGCAAAGAAGCAAATAGAAGAAAAAGGATATGAAAGTAATTTAAGAGAAAGAGGATTTAGAAATATAACAAAAATGGTATATGCATTTAAAGGGAAAGAAGTAAAAATAGAGATATATTAAAAGATTAAAAAAGTTATATGGGAAGTTGGGATAAAAGCAAAATTATCTCAACTTTTTATTATTGTTTGTATAGTAAAACCGCTCTTATCTTGGATATATGTGAATTATTCAGAGTATAACGAAAAAGATTACTAATAAAAAAATCTGTGTGAGCTTTACTTATCTAGTTTTATTACTTTTCTTATATTATAGAAAAATAAAGGCTGTAATATAAATGTAATAAAAATTTAAAGAAAGTGTAAGAAACATTTTAAAAGAGCTTCCGTAAGTAAAGATGAGACGGATTAAAACAACTCAAAAAGCGTATATTTACAATAGAAATTCATCTTAGTATAATAAAATTAACAAATTATAAATGTTTGAGATATTACAAAATATTAATAAAAGAGGGGAAGCTAATGAAGATAAAAAAAGTGATAAGTTTAATATTGATTTTATTTTTAATAATAGAAATGCTAAGTCCAATAATACCAAGAGGAGTATTTGCAAGTGAAAATGCTGATATTGATGGACAAACTCAAGTAGCAAATGAAGAACAAACTAGTGAAGAAGTTAGTAGAGAATATGAAATAAAAGAAGAAGAGACTTGGGATATATCAGAAAATGGAGATGGAAGTGTCATTGCAAAGTGGACATTAAGTGATAAAACATTGAGAATTTCTGGTAATGGGAAAATGAGAAACTGGGAATATTATAATGATAGAGAAGACTGGCATAATTCGCAATATACAAATATAATAGAAAAATTAGTTATAGAAGATGGAGTAACCAATATAGGAGATCATGCATTTGAAGGCTGTAGTAGTTTAATAGATATAGAAATACCAGAAGGAGTGACAGAAATAGGATGGTATGCATTTGAAGAATGTAGTAGTTTAGTGAGTATAGAAATACCAGAAGGAGTAACAGAAATAGAAAATTATGCATTTGAAGGATGTAATAGTTTAAAAAGTATAAATGTAGATGCAAATAATAAAAATTATATGAGTGAAAATGGAATTTTATTTAATAAAGATAAAACAAAACTAGTAAGATTTCCAGCACAAAAAGAAGATATTAAAGAATATCAGATTCCAATATGTATATCAATAATAGGAGAAACAGCATTTGAAGGATGTAGTAGTTTAACAACCATAGAAATCCCAGAAGGAGTAACATATATAGGAAGTTATGCATTTGAAGGATGTAGTAGTTTAACAGATATAGAAATACCAGAAAGTGTAATATACATAGGAGATGGTGCATTTGAAGGATGTAGTAGTTTAATAGATATAAAAATACCACAAAGTGTAACATATATAAGATATGAGACATTTTCAGGATGTAGTAGTTTAACAAATATAGAAATCCCAGAAGGAGTGACAACAATAGAAAAGAGTGCATTTTATGAATGTAGTAGTTTAACAAATATAGAAATCCCAGAAGGAGTAACAGAAATAGAATGGTATACATTTGAAGGATGTACTAGTCTAATAAGTATAAAATTACCAAAAAGTATAACAGAAATAGGAAATAGTGCATTTTTTAAATGTAGTAGTTTAACAGATATAGAAATCCCAGAAGGAGTGTTAGGAATAAGAGATAGCACATTCTACGGATGCAGTAGCTTGACAAATATAGAAATCCCAGAAGGAGTAACAGAGATAGGAATTCATGCATTTTATGGATGTAGTAGCTTGACAAATATAGAAATACCAGAAGGAGTGACAGAAATAGGAGGTGGTGCATTTAGAGGATGTAGTAGTTTAACAGGTATAAAAATACCGGAAGGAGTGACAGAAATAGGAGGTGGTGCATTTAGAGGATGTAGTAGTTTAACAGGTATAAAAATACCAGAAGGAGTGACAGAAATAGGAGATGGTGCTTTTGAAAAATGTAATAAATTAATATTATATGTAGAAGCAGATAGTGTAGGACATAAATATGCAGAGGAAAATAAAATAGGTTATATATTAAATGGAGAAGCAAATACAATATCGAAAGAATATGAAGTAAAAGAAGGTGAAACATGGGACATATCAGAAAAGGGAGATGAGAGTGTAATTGCAAAATGGACATTGAGTGACAAAACTTTGAGAATTTCTGGTAAAGGAAAAATGAAAAATTGGCGAGATAATAATGAAAAAGAAGATTGGCATAATTCGCAATATACAAATATAATAGAGAGTGTGATTATCGAAGATGGAATAACGAATATAGGAGTGAGAGCTTTCGAAAATTGTATTAATTTAGCAAGTATAGAAATCCCAGAAGGAGTAACAGAAATAGGAGAGTATGCATTTTATGGATGCAGTAGCTTGACAAAAATAGAAATCCCAGAAGGAGTAATAGAAATAGGAGATTATGCATTTTATGGATGTAGTAGCTTGACAAATATAAAAATCCCAGAAGGAGTAACGGAAATAGGAGATAATGTATTTGAAGAATGTAGTAGTTTAATAGGCATAGAAATTCCAGAAGGAGTAACAGAAATAGGAAATAATGCATTTAGAGGATGTAGTAGTTTAACAGATATAGAACTACCAGAAGGAGTGACAACAATAGGACAGAATGCATTTTACGGATGTAGTAGTTTAACAAATATAGAAATATTAGAAGGAGTAACATATATAGCCCATAGTGCATTTTATGGATGTAGTAGTTTAACAAATATAGAAATACCAGAAAGTGTAACAAGTATAGGATTGAATGCATTTTCAGGATGTAATAGTTTAAAAAGTATAAATGTAGATGTAAATAATAAAAATTATATGAGTGAAAATGGAATTTTATTTAATAGAAATAAAACAAAACTTATACAATTTCCAGCAGGAAAAAATGATATTAAGAAATATCAAATCCCAGAAGGAGTAACGGAAATAGAAGATAGTGCATTTGAAGAATGTAGTAGTTTAATAGGCATAGAAATTCCAGAAGGAGTAACAGAAATAGGAAATAGTGCATTTGAAGAATGTAGTAGTTTAATAGGCATAGAAATCCCAGAAGGAGTAACAAAAATAGAATATGATGTATTTGAAGGATGTAGTAGTTTAACAGATATAAAAATCCCAGAAGGGGTAACAAAAATAGGAGCAGATGCATTTTATGAATGTAGTAACTTGACAAATATAGAAATACCAGAAGGAGTAACAGAGATAGGAAGGGGTGCATTTTTTGGATGTAGTAGCTTGACAAATATAGAAATACCAGAAGGAGTAACAGAGATAGGAAATTATGCATTTTCTGGATGCAGTAGTTTGAAAGTTATACTATTAAGGGAAAATCTGATAGATATAGGAAATTTATCAATTGATATACCAATATATACAAAACCAAATAGTATGGCACATAAATATGCAGAAGAAAACGAGCAGGGTTATGTACTAGATGAAAAAGAACCAGATATTAAAATTCTGGTAGATAAAGTAATCACAAATAAAAAGCAAACTTTAACAATACCAGTAGAAGTAAAAGATAATTATGAAATTGTTGGAGTGAAAGAAGAAACAATAAAATATGCAATAAGTGATAGCAATGTACAAGTTCCACCAGATGAGAAATTTACTAATAATGTTATAGATGGAAAGATAACATATGAAATGCAAGAAGGAAAGAAATATATATGGGTAATGGCAGAAGACAATTTAGGAAATAGAGCAACAGCGGTATCAGAAGAAATTAATTTAGATACAAAAGCACCAGAATTAGAAATAACATACAATCCAAGTGAAAAAACAACGCAAAATGTAATTGTAACAATAAAGGCAAATGAAGAGATTCAAGAAATAGAAGGATGGACAATATCAGCAGATAAGAGAATATTAACAAAGGAATATGATGAAAACATGGAAGAAACAATTATTGTAAAAGATATGTTAGGAAATGAAACAATAGCACAAATTAGTGTTCAAAACATTGTAGGAGAAATGCAAAAAGGAGATATTAATATAGATGACAAAATAGACATAACAGATATTATACTATTAAAAAGACATTTAATAGCGGGAAATAGAACAAACTGGAAACTTACAGGAGATAACTTAGAATTGGCAGATATGAATGAAAACGGAAAAGTAGACATATCAGATTTGTTGTTACTAAAAAGAGAAGTAGCACAAAACATTTAGGAACATTTGGGCGTGTCCCAAATGTTCCTATTTTCCTAATAACGAATATTTCTTAAATTTGCAATTCTATCTTCAGTGCTTGGATGTGTTGACCAGATACTAGACTTCTTCCTTTTTCCTTTATCACCATTTTTCTTGAATGGATTAACGATATACATATTAGCAGTAGCGGAATTAGCAGTTTCTAATTCATTTGGATCATTTTCCAACTTTTGCAATGCAGAAATTAATCCATCTGGATTACGAGTAAGTTCAACAGCTGTTGAATCTGCTAAAAATTCTCTTTTTCTAGAAAGTGCAAGTTGCATTAATGTTCCAAAAATTGGAGCTAAAATTAATAAAATTAGACCTATTAGCATTAAAATTCCATTTGCTTTATTATCACTATCGCGATCTCTAAATCCGCCCCAGAAAACAAGTCTTGAAACAGTGTCAGCAAGCATAACAATAAAACCTACAAATATTGATACAACAGCACTTAGTCTGATATCGTAATTTTTTATATGGCTTACTTCATGTGCTAAAACACCTTCTAATTCATAATAATCAAGCTTTTCTAATAATCCTGTTGTAACACAAACAACTGCATGTTCTGGATTTCTTCCTGTTGCAAAAGCATTAGGTTGTGCATCTTCTACAACATATAAATCTGGTTTTTTAGGTAATCCGGCAGTTATCATAAGAGAATCTAAAATATTTACTAATTGTAAATCTTCTTCTTTAGTTGCAGGTCTTGCCTTGCAACTTGCTAAAACTATTTTATCACTATAATAGTATGATCCCCAAGCTGTTGCTATTGAAAAAATAAGAGCAATAACTATAGATAGACTACCAAGTCTTAAAGCATTGCAGACATAATATACGATTAATGTGATGACAATAATAAATATTCCAATGATAACTCCAGACTCAAATTTATTTTTTCTTGTATTTTTAAACATATATTTTTTTATCCTTTCTTGTAATGATATTTAGTTTTATAATAAATATTATTTTTAGTATTTCATAATAAAACAAGATTAAATGTTTAAAATAAAAAGTGTAGCAAAGTTGCGTATGTTAAGTTTCATATTTTAAACATTTAATCTAAATTAAAATATTAAGCTTTTGTTCCGAAGTTAACTTTAACATTTTTTCTTGCTTCATCACTTTCTGCCTCAAATAAATCACGTTCTTTAAAATGAAACATACTAGCAATTATATTAGATGGGAACATTTGTAATTTCTCATTATACATAGTTACAGTATCATTATAAAATTGTCTAGCAAAAGAAATTTTATTTTCTGTATTTCTTAATTCTTCAGAAAGTTGCATAAAATTTTGGTTTGCTTTTAAATCTGGATAATTTTCAGATACTGCCATAATAGTTTTTAACGCATTAGAAAGTTCTCCATCTAAAGAAGCTTTTTCAGAAACACTATTTGAATTTGCCCAAGAAGTTCTAAGTTGTGCTATTTTTTCAAAAGTTGAAGATTCATGAGCCATATATCCTTTAACTGTTTCAACGAAATTAGGAATTAAATCAAATCTTCTTTGTAATTGAACGTCAATTTGGCTCCAAGCATTGTCAACTTTGATTTTTGCTGAAACTAAATTGTTGTACATAACAATGACTGCTATTATAATAATTGCTATGATAGCTACAATAATCCAAACCATGTTTAGTCCTCCTTTTAATTATATTATATACAGTTATATGATAACATATTAAAATTTTTTATACAATAATTTTGTGAAATTTAGGTAATAATAGTGTGAATTATGGTTGAAATTTTTCGTAGCATAAAGTTAAGCCTTTTGAAATGTAGATATATAAATATTTTTGTCAAAAACAAAATCTTTAGTCTACCTATGGTTCTTTGACAAAAAATATTTATATATCTACATTTCAAACTTCTCTATAAATTTAAGAATGAATTATAAAAATTTTAAAAAAATTAAAAAAAGGCATATTTCAGTTAATTCAGGAATATAATATATTAAGAACGTTTATATTTCAAGGGTTGTCCAAAATTTGACAAAATTTGAGATGTATGTTAAAATAGAAGATGTGTTACCAAAGGAGGTAAGAAATTTTTATGAAAAGAGAAGAAAAAGCTTCATTTTCGATAATAAAAATTATATGTGTGAGCATAATTCTAATTTTGATATCAGGAATTGGTGTAATGGCAGTAAGTAATAACTTAAAAGATATCACAATAGTTTTACAAAATGGATATGAAATGACAGCATTTACATCAAAATCAACTGTATCAGAAGTTTTGGATGAAAATAGTATAGTATTAAGTGAAAATCAAAAGACAATACCAGATTTAACAGAAGAAGTTAATGCTGGAGATATAATAAAAATTACAGACAAATCATATAATGAAGTGCAAATTGCAAAGGTATCAGAAGAAGGAGTTCAAACATCATTAGAACAACTATTGCAAAATTATGCACCAATAACAGAAAAAATCGTAACAGAACAAGTTTCAATACCATTTGAAACAATAACAAAAAATACAGCAGGTACAACAACAAATACAACAAATAAAGTATTACAAGAAGGAAAAGAAGGTATTAAAGAGGTAACATATAAAATAAAATACCAAAATGATGTAGAAATAGAAAGAACTACATTATCAGAAACTGTTATACAAGAACCAGTAAACAAAATAGTTCAAGTAAATAAAAAGGTAACATCAAGAGGTTCTACAACTTCAAGAACATCACTACCAAGTACAACAGCAAGTACATCAACTTCAGGAACACAAATATATAAAATTACAGCATATTGCCCATGTAGTAAATGTTGTGGTAAATCTAATGGAATTACAGCATCAGGAACAAAAGCAACAGCAGGAAGAACAGTAGCTGCATCAGGTAAATTTGCATTAGGAACAAAATTAAATATAAATGGTCACATATATACAGTAGAAGATAGAGGCGGAGCAATAAATGGTAATAAAATAGACATCTTTGTTAATTCTCATTCAGAAGCATTAGCATGGGGTGTTAGATATTTACCAGTTAGTGTAGCAAATTAATAAAAAGAGGGATTTAGAGACTTATCTCAAAATCTCTCTTTTATATTGATATTTATATAAATTTATAGTAAAATTCAAGTGAACTTTGAAAGATAACTCTAAAGTTCATAGTTATTATAGATAAAAAAAGAGAGGAGACAATTAATGAAATTAATTTCATGGAATGTAAATGGAATAAGAGCTTGTTTAACAAAAGGTTTTACAGATTTTTTTGAAGCAGTAAATGCAGATGTTTTTTGTATTCAAGAGACAAAGTGTCAAGAAGGGCAAGTAGATTTAAAATTTGATGGATATTATAGTTTTTGGAATAGTGCAGAAAGAAAAGGTTATTCTGGTACAGCTATTTTTTGTAAAAATAAACCACTAAATGTTACTTATGGTATTGGAATAGAAGAACATGATAAAGAAGGAAGGGTAATAACTGTTGAATTTGAAAAATATTATGTAGTAACAATTTATACACCTAATTCTAAGAGAGGATTGGAAAGATTAGAATATAGGCAGGTTTGGGAAGATGAAGTTAGAAAATATTTGTTAAATTTGAAGAATAAAAAGCCTGTTATTATGTGTGGAGACTTGAATGTAGCACATAAAGAAATTGATTTAAAAAATCCTAAGACTAACAGAGGAAATGCTGGATTTACTGATGAAGAAAGAGAAAAAATGACTAATTTATTGGATGTAGGTTTTGTTGATACATATCGTTATTTATATCCTGATAAAGAAGAAGCATATAGCTGGTGGTCTTATATGGGAAGAGCAAGAGAGAAGAATATAGGCTGGAGAATAGATTATTTTATTGTTTCAGATGATATAAAAGATAAAATAAAAGATGCGATGATTTATCCAGATATTTTTGGTAGTGACCATTGTCCAGTGGGATTAGAAATAGATTTATAATTGATGTTTAATAGAATTTAATTATAATCCTAATATTTATTATATATAGATAGATGGGTTAGATATTTCATAAATGGCATTTGAGAATTATAAGATTTAATGAGATGAGATTAAATTATCTAAAGTAAGTAAATTAAGAGAGGATTTGAAGTAAATGAATGAAATAAAGAGCCATTGGAAAAAATGGGTATATTGGTTTTTATTTGCAGTGGCAGTAATTATGGTATATAAAGCTCTTGATAATTTTTCTGATGTAATGGGGGCAATAGGAACTTTTTTTGAAGTTATAACACCATTTTTAGCAGGTATATTTATTGCTTATTTATTATATTTACCTTGTAAAAAATTTGAGCAAAAATTTAAAAAGTCTAAATTAAAATTTTTAAGTAAAAAAGCTAGAATTTTAGGTGTAGCAACAGTGTATATTATTGCAATTTTGATAATAGTTCTTTTAACAATGTTCATATTACCTATCATTTGGGATAGTGTGGTAGATTTGATAAATAATATTCCAACATATTATGAAGCAGCTGTAAATAAACTAAATGAGCTTCCACAGGATTCATTTTGGCATAATGATTTAGTAAATCAGGTAATCCAGAATATAAAAGAGTTGGATTTAAAACAATTTTTCCAATTTGATAAAATAGTAGAATATATTGGAAATGCTATTAGTGCGGTATTTAGTATTGTAGATGTGTTTATAGCTTTAATTGTTTCTATATATATCTTAACAGAGAGATCTGCAATAATGCAATTTTTAAGAAAGCTAGCTACTGCAATATTCCCTAAGAAAACATATAATCATTTAGGTAAATATTTTGATGATTCAAATACAATTTTCTTTAAATTTATAGCTAGTCAATTTATAGATGCAGTTATTGTAGGAATATTAGTTAGTATAGCTCTTACGATAATGGGGGTAAAATATAGTGTTGTGCTAGGATTTTTCATTGGATTATTTAATATGATACCATATTTTGGAGCAATAATAGCGACAGCTATTTCTGTGATAATTACAATAATTACAGGTGGTCTGACTCAAGCAATTTGGATGTTAATTGTTGTTATCATATTACAACAAATTGATGCAAATATTATTAATCCTAAAATTGTAGGAAAATCTTTAAAAATAAGTCCATTATTAGTTATTTTTTCAGTAACAATTGGAGGGGCTTTCTTTGGAGTTTTAGGAATGTTTTTGGCAGTTCCTGTGATAGCGGTTGTAAAAATATTAGTTGAAGACTATGTAGATTATAAAATTGCTATAAGAAATAAGGAATCTTAAGATAAGTTTGATTATATACAAAGGAAAGGGAAAATAAATTATGGATGCTGCAATATTAGTTTTAAGTATAATGTTAACAGTTTGTTTATTATTAGGTTTATTATTTTTAGTTTTGGGGAAATTTTTAATGCATAAATTTAATAATTTAAAAAAATCATGTAGTAAGTATACTACCGCTAAGGTAATAGATATTGTTAGTGAGAGTTATGGATACTCTCCTGGATTTGAACGTCCAATGATAATGAATTTTCCAATTTTAGAATTTATGTTTAATGATAAGATGGTTACTAAAAAATATATGTATACTTCTTCAAAAAAGGAACAATATGAGATTGGAAAAGAATATAAAATATACTATAATCCTGATGATGAGAATATGTTTTATATTGATGGAGATAAAACACCTACTAAGGTTGGAAAGATTTTCATGGGGGTTAGTTCAATATTATTGGTATTATTTATAGTTTTTTTAGTATCATTAATAATATATGTTAGTAAATAGGAGTTATATTAAAAAAATTAAAATTTAAATAATAAAAAAGTTTTGAGAAATTGAAAAATGAAGTAGAACTATATTAGATAGATAAACTACTTCATTATTTTTTGTATAGAAATGTAATTTTTATTTTGATAAAGATTTTTTATTGACCTCTTTGTAATAAATATTGAATTCCACCATTTGCGGCAGCTGTTAATGCAAGAACAATAACTCCGGCGGCAAATACACCAGCTACGATTGGAGGAATAGCTTTTTTAGGTGGTAGGTCTAAGAAGTTTGCTATTAAAGAACCAACCCAAGCACCAGTTCCAGGTAGTGGTACTGCTACAAATAAAAATAATCCCAAAGCAGCAAAATTTTGTAATCTTTCACTTTCTTCTATTTTTTTTGTAGCTCTTTCAGAAGCCCAATCTATTACTATTTTAAATGGTTTCCATCTTCCGAAAAAATCAAATAATGGTCTTATGTATTTGACTATAAAATATACTGGAATTATATTTCCAATAAAACTACATAGAAAAGATTCAATATAATTTAAGTGAAAGGTAAAAACTCCTACTGGTATTGCTCCTCTTAGTTCGATAATTGGTACCATTCCAATTAAAGCTGTTAGTAAATATTTTATTATTATTGGTAAACTAGCCATGTTTTTCTTCCTTTCTTTTATGTTACAATAGTTGTATTTTACTATAAAAGAAAGTAAATGTCTATAATTTTGTTAAAATTTTTTGTTCTATAAATTACAAGTAAAATATTGCATATTAATTTTAATAGTGCTACAATGAAAATATCTAAATAGAAAAGAACATATGAAATATTATAGTTTTGGGGGGATTTTATGGAGGCAGACGAATTATCAAAAAATATAGTAAATACATTGGTGAAAAAAGATTTTTCTTCTGTACAAAAATACATGACTTTTCCAAATAATAATAATATAACTGACAAAGTAAGAGAGTCTTTTAAGAAAATGTCAGATGAAGAAATTAGAGAAATTCAAGATTTTTTGTATAATCTTCTAAATTCTTGCTATAATGGGGAGTTATTAGAAAAAAGTTATACTACATTAGAAAATATAGATGAAAAAAAATTATTTTTATTAAAAGAAAATGTCATTTATTATTTAGGAAGACTTCCTATTATTCCAGATATTGGTATATTGAAAAAAGCATATTTAAAGGAAGAAAATTTTCATATTAAATTAAACTTGACTTTTTCAAGTCTAATTACATTTGATGAAACTTTAGAGAAAGATTTTATAAATAAAATTAAGCCAGGAAATGAGTATGATTTATTACTTCGTTCTTGGACAATGGCTTTTTTTGCAAACAGTAATAATCCATATGAATATAGAGATAATCAATTTGAAGATTGGACACGTGCGAAAGAGCCTAGAATAAAAAGATTAGCTATTAATTATCCAAACGAAGATAAATTTTTAAAAGCTATGTCTTTTAGAGCACTTGATTTAGTTGTTTTAGATTTGTTTTTACAAAATAGAAAAAATGATATTTTATCTAAAGAAGAAACTAGTATTATTAATAATGCTTTTATTGATTATGAAAAATTTTCAGCAGAGAAAAGACAATATCTAAATGATTTAAAGTGTAAAATTGTAAGACAATTTTCAAAATAAATGTGAGTGAAACTTTAGGGATATGTTCCTTAAAGTTTTTTAGTTATTTTGAATCATCTTTGTAGAATTAATATGAGGGGTAATTTTTTTGATTACTCAATAAAATTTAATCTGTATAGTAACACTTTTGTATTACAATTCAGTCTATTATAAAAATAAGCCGTTTGAAATGTTGATATATAAATATTTTTTATCAAAAACAAAAGCTTTAGTCTACTTATTGGTCTTTGAAAAAAGTATTTATATATCAACATTTTGGACTCCTCTACAAAAATAGGTCTGAGCAGTAACAATTTTGTAATCAAAATACAAAAAAATCTGCTAAAACCCTTGACAGCCGTAAGCAAAATCTGTTATACTATAATATGAATTTTGTAAATTTT
>CAJFQT010000005.1 GCA_904419095.1 uncultured Clostridia bacterium
AACATTACGTAGTGAAGTAGGTTCATTGCATAATGAAGTAGCTTCATTGGGTGGTGAAGTAGGTTCATTGCACGATGAAATGGGAACGTTGCATGAAGAAGTAGGAACATTACGTGGTGAAGTGGGCTCATTGAATGATGAAGTAGGAACATTACGTGGTGAAGTAGGTTCATTGCATGAAGAAATGGATGCGTTGCGAGATGACGTGGGTAGGTTATATGAAAAAATGGATGTACTAGAGGAGAAGGTTCAAAGAATAGAAGATCTTGGCGAAAAATTGCAGATTGAGAATAGAAACTTAAGTGCTTCACTAGCAAGGATTGAAGTTGAACATGGAGAAAAGTTAGATATAATTTTTGATGCAATTACTATGAATTCAGAAAAATTGAATTTACATGATAAAAGAATATCAAAAAATGAAAAAGCTGTCGATATGTGTGAGCATAAAATTTATTGGATGGAACAGAAGATAAATAAATAGGGTGAAACAAATGATAAATATATGATATATGTAAATTAAATTTCAATTCAAAAAAATTTTTAGATATAATGATTAATGGTTTCAATATATCTTGGAGATATGTTTTTAGTTTCATGAAATTTAAAAGAGTTTTTAAAAGAGTCTTTAATGTTTAGTGTTTTGAGTCAAAAAATTTTATAGTTCTTATTTTAATATCAAAAATGTTTAGAAAAAAATACATAATTTTATCTTGTATAGGTTAAAACGAGTATTTATTAATTTAAATGAATTTTCCTATACAAGATAAATTACAAATAATTATTTAACAACAATATTATAAATTTTATTTTTAACATAAATTTCTTTAATAATAGTTTTATCACCTAATTTTGAATCAATAGCATTATGAACTTTCTCTTTTACACTAGATTCATCTTCATCAGGAATAATAGAAATAGTTGCCTTTAATTTACCATTAAATTGGATAGGCAATGTGAGTTCGTTAGATAATGTTTTTTCTTCATCATAAGTAGGCCAAGATTCATATGTTATAGTGTTATGATGATTTAACTTGCTATTCCATAATTCTTCCGTAATATGTGGTGCAACAGGATTTAATAATTTTAAAAATCCTTCTGCATATGTTTTTGGGAATATGTCTTCTTTGTATACAGTATTAATGAAAATCATCATTTGAGAAATAGCTGTATTGAAATTCATAGTTTCATAGTCATTTGTGACTTTTTTTACAGTGTAGTGATAAATTCTTTCTAAGTTTTTATTTGGCTCGTCAGAAATTTTATTAGAGTCAGTATATAATCTCCAAACTCTATCTAAGAATTTTTTTGAACCATCAATTCCATTAGGATCCCAAGGTTTTGCAGCATCTATTGGTCCCATAAACATCTCATATACTCTTAAGGCATCTGCTCCGAATTCTTTTACCATATCATCTGGATTAATAACATTTCCTTTTGATTTACTCATTTTTTCTCCATTAGGGCCTAAAATCATACCTTGGTGACGAAGTTTTGCAAATGGTTCTTTGACAGGAACATATCCTTTGTTGTATAAGTAATTATTCCAAAATCTAGAGTATAGTAAGTGTCCAACAGCATGTTCTGGACCTCCCATATATAAGTCAACTGGTAACCAATGCTCTAGTAGTTCTTTATTTGCTATTTCTTTATCATTATGTGGGTCGATATATCTTAAGAAATACCAACTTGATCCAGCTGAACCAGGCATTGTGCTAGTTTCTCTTCTTGCAGGTTTACCCTCAAAAGTAGTATTAACCCAGTCTGTTGCTTTGTCTAAAGGTGATGCTCCAGATTTTGATGGTGCATAATCTTCGAGTTCAGGTAATTCTAGTGGTAAATCTGAATCAGCAAGAGCTTTCATTTCATCATCTAAATATACAATTGGAATTGGCTCTCCCCAGTAACGTTGTCTTGCAAAAATCCATTCACGTAATTTATAATTTACTTTTCTCTTTCCAATTCCTTTTTCTTCTAGCCAAGAAATCATTTTCTTTATAGCGTCTTCTTTGTTTAGACTATTTAGGAAACTTGAGTTAATATGTAATCCATCACCTGTAAATGCTTCATTAGAAATATTTCCACCTTCTAATACAGGGATAATTTCAAGGTTGAATTTTTTAGCAAATTCGTAATCTCTTTGGTCATGTGCTGGAACTGCCATTATTGCACCTGTTCCATAGGTTGATAGAACATAGTCAGAAATCCAAATTGGAATTCTTTTACCGTTTACAGGATTTATTGCGTAACTTCCTGTAAATACACCTGTTTTTTCTTTGTTTAATTCAGTTCTTTCTAAATCAGATTTAGAAGCGGCAAGTTTTATATAGTTATTAATTTCATCTTTTTGTTCATTTGTTGTTATTTTTTCAACTAGTTCATGTTCAGGTGCGAATACACAGTATGTACTTCCAAATAGTGTGTCTGGTCTAGTTGTGAATACTGTGAAACTTAAGTTTTCGAATCCATCAATATTAAAAGTAACTTCTGCACCTTCAGAACGACCAATCCAGTTTCTTTGAATTTCTTTGGTTGATTCTGGCCAATCAATGTCTTCTAAACCGTTTAATAAAATGTCAGCATATTTTGGAATGTCAAGTACCCATTGTTTCATATTCTTACGAATAACTGGATATCCACCTCTTTCACTTTTTCCGTTTATAACTTCATCATTAGATAGTACACATCCTAATCCTTCACACCAGTTAACTGGCATTTCAACTAGTTTGGCAAGGCCATCATTATATAGTTGTTTGAAAATCCATTGAGTCCATTTGTAGAAGTTAGGGTCACATGTAGAAACTTCTTTGTCCCAGTCAAATGAAAGTCCTAACATTTTTAGTTGTTTTTTGAATGTTGCTATATTCTTTTTTGTGAATTCTGCTGGATGATTTCCTGTTTTTATTGCGTATTGTTCAGCTGGTAGTCCAAATGCATCCCATCCCATTGGATGTAATACGTTATATCCTTGCATTCTTTTCATTCTGGAAATAATGTCAGTTGCTGTATATCCTTCTGGGTGTCCTACATGAAGTCCTTGTCCTGATGGATATGGGAACATGTCTAATGCATAATATTTTGGCTTTGAAAAATCCCAGACGTCTGTGTAGAATGTTTTGTTTTCGTCCCAGTAGTTTTGCCATTTTTGTTCTATTTCTCTAAAATTGTATGTCATAGTTGTTGCCCCTTTCCTTTTTTTGGTATTGCTTTGAATTATATAACAATGTTGGTTTAAAATCAAGTGATTTGCTTTTATTTGCGATATTTGGGGATGGATTTTGTGGATTTATTTGTGATGCAGGTTTGTGTTTGAAAATTAGATATTTGTAATTGTTTTGGGATTACAGCTAAAAAGGGACCGCTAATCCTTAAGAAATATATAATTTAAAAATATGAACGGCTCATTCCGTGATTTAAGATATTCTATGCAAAATTTTCGGCACCCTTTACTGTGCTAATTTTCTTAGTAAGAAAATTCCACGAACATTTTCCAAAAATTTTGCAAAGAATATCTAAAATCCCTACAATCACACATTCATATTTTTAAATTATATATTTCTTAAGGATTAGCTTCTCTACTAATTGAAGATGTGTGGAGTGAGTTGTAATGAAATGCGATGAAAGTTTGGGAAAGTTTTGGTTTTATACTTTAAAAATTTGTTTTGCAATGATATAATATGCTGTGATAAAAAAGAATAAATATTTATTTGTGAGAAGGGAAAGTAATGATTGATATTAGAAATGCGGAAAATGAATTTTTGCAGTATACAAAGAAATTTGATTTGAATAATCCTAATATTGATAGAAAAGTTTATCATTCAATTAGAGTTTCTAGAATTAGTAAGGAAATAGCTAAGGGCTTGAATTTAAGTGATGAAGAGATTGTTTTAGCAATGCTAATTGGAATTTTGCATGATATTGGAAGATTTGAACAATTTACTGTTTATAAAACTTATAATGATTTGAAAAGTATTGATCATGGTAGCTTAGGTGTTAATATTTTGACAGAAAATAATTATATTAGAAAATATATTTTAGATAATGAGTATGATAATATAATTTTGAATGCTATAAAAAATCATAATCAGCTAAAAATAGAGACTTCTTTGTCTAAAAAAGAGGAATTGTTTGCTAAAATTATTAGAGATGCTGATAAGATTGATATTATTTATGAAGCAACAGAAATTTTTTGGAAGGATGAAGTTAGTGATGTTGAAAAACAAAAAATTTCTGATGAAGTTTTCAAAGAATTTAAATCAGAAGTAATTGTTGAAAATTCTTTGAAGAAAAATAATTTGGATAGATTTGTTGGAATTATATCATTTATTTTCGATATAAATTTTAATGTTAGTCTAGAAATTTTGGAGAGAAAGCAATATATTAAGAAAATGCTGGATAGATTTAATTTTAGTGATGGAGATACTAAAGCTAAGATTGATATGATTGAACAGTTGGCAGAAAGATATATAGAAAATAGGTTAAAAGGATGAAGAAATGGATAAAAAATTATTGATAACAGAAAAACCGTCAGTGGCAATGGAATTTGCAAAAGCTTTAAAATTAAAAACAAATAGGAAGAATGGATATTTAGAGTCTGATGATTGGATTATTACTTGGTGTGTCGGACATTTGGTTACGATGAGTTATCCAGAAAAATATGATGAAAAATTGAAATTTTGGAGACTGGATACTCTTCCTTTTATACCAGAAGAGTGGAAATATGAGATTATTCCGAATGTTGCCAATCAGTTTAATATTATTAAAGATTTAATGCATAGAGATGATGTTAAATTAATATATAATGCAGGTGACTCTGGAAGAGAAGGAGAATATATACAGAGACTTGTTCTTATGATGGCAAAACCTAATCCAAATATAAAGATAAAGAGAGTTTGGATTGATTCTCAGACAGAGGAAGAGATTCTAAGGGGAATCAGAGAAGCAAAAGATATTTCAGAATATGATAGTTTATCTGATAGTGCATATTTAAGAGCAAAGGAAGATTATCTGATTGGAATTAATTTTTCTAGGTTATTGTCTATTATTTTTGGAAGAAGATTGGCTCAAAGCATTAATGAAGATAAGGCCTCTATTTCTGTTGGAAGAGTTATGACTTGTGTTTTGGGAATGATTGTTGAAAGAGAGAGAGAGATAAGAAATTTTAAAAAGACAAAATATTATAAAGTTATAGGAGATTTTGGAGAAGAAAACTCTTTCTTTAAGGCTGAATGGAAGGTTACAGAGAAATCGTTATTGTGGGAGTCTAATAAATTGTATAATGAAAATGGTTTTAAGAAAGAAGAAGATGCAAAATTATTTATCAAAAATTTGGCAGGTAAAAGTGCAAGGATTTCAGAGTTAAAAAAATCAAAACAAAAAGAAAATGCACCACTTTTATTTAATTTGGCAGAACTTCAAAATGAATGTACAAAAAGATTTAAAATTAAACCAGACGAGACATTAGATATTATACAGAATTTATATGAAAAAAAATTGGTAACATATCCTAGAACAGATGCAAGGGTTTTGTCAACAGCAATTGCTAAAGAAATTAAGAAAAACTTAAATGGTATTGCAAAAGGATATAAAAACGAAGAAGTTCAAGGATTTATAAAGAAAATGGTGCAAGAGAATTATTCAACAAATTTAATAAAGACAAAATATGTAAATGATAGTAAGATAACAGATCACTATGCAATAATTCCAACTGGCCAAGGCTATGAAAACTTTGATAAACTGCCAGATTTGCAGAAAAAAATTTATCAGGTAATTGTAAAAAGATTTCTAGCGATTTTTTATCCACCAGCAGAATATAGTAAAATACAGGTTACAGTAGAAGTTCAAAATATTGATGAGAAAATAGAAACATTTTCTGCAAGTGGGAAGGTATGTATGAATCAAGGATATCTAGAAATTTTAAAACCAATTGATAAAAAAGCGAACAAACAATCCACAAATAGTGGAAAAGATGTGGATAAATCAGCATTTTCTGAAGAAAAAGGTCAAAAAAATGATGATGATAAAGAAAATGATTTAGAGATTTTAAAGAGTTTGAAAAAAGGTCAGGATATTGAGGTGCAAAATTATGAATTAAAAGAAGCAGAAACTTCACCACCTAGTAGATATAATTCTGGTTCAATAATACTTGCAATGGAAAATGCAGGTAAGTTAATTGAAGAAGAAGAATTAAGAGAACAAATTAAAGGTGCTGGAATCGGTACAAGTGCAACTCGTGGTGAAATTATTAAAAAGTTGGAAAAAATTAAATATATGCAGATTAATAGTAAAACACAAATTATAACACCAACTAAAAAAGGTGAATATATATATGACATTGTTAAACAATCAATGCCAGATATACTTAATCCTAAGTTAACAGCAAGCTGGGAAAAAGGTTTGGATATGGTTGCAAAGAAGGAAATAGAACCTGACGAGTTTATGATAAAATTAGAGAATTATATTAGGTCTAAATTTAATAGATTGGTTGTTAAAAGATAATTAAAATAGAAAAAAAGGGAAGATGTATTCCCTTTTTTTCGTTTCAATATGATTACTTATTCTGGTACGGACACAGGCTTTTTCCGTACTCGGTGGGTACACATTTATTTGGAATGACACCAAATATTTCATAAGCCTTTTTCTGATCACCAGGAGTTACTAACTTTGCCCGGCATTTGTTGCAATATACGGATGTTTCCTGTGATGGTTTGTAACTTACTTTATTAATCATATTTTTCCATTTCTGCACCCTATAGGCTAGGGTGACTTAATAAAATTTTTGGTTACATATATATTATACTACAAATCTACATAAAAGTCAAAAATTTTAGTCAGTAATAGTTCCACCATTAACATGAATAATTTGCCCAGTAACATATCTAGAATCATCACTTGCCAAATACAAATAAGCGGGAGCGAGTTCAAAAGGTTGACCAGCGCGTTTAAGAGGTACATCAGTACCAAAAATTTCAACTTCTTGTTCTGTAAAAGATGAGGGAATAAGTGGTGTCCAAATTGGACCAGGTGCAACGGCATTTACTCTAATTTTACTATCAGCTAAAGAGAGTGCAAGAGATTTTGTGAAAACAGTGATTGCACCTTTTGTTGCAGAGTAATCAATAAGATTTTTCTTTCCATCAAATGCTGTAATAGATGTTGTATTAATTATGCTACTATTAGCTTCTAAGAAAGGGAGTACAGCTTTTGTTAGATAGAAGAAAGTAAATATATTTGTTTCAAAAGTATCTCTCAACTGTTCACTCGAAATATCCAAAATGCTGTTTTGTGGGAATTGAACCCCACAGTTGTTAACTAATATATTTATTTTTCCAAATGAATTCATGGCCGTATTTACGATATATGAAGAAAGTTTTTCGTCTCGTAAATCACCAGGAATTAATATGCATCTTCTGCCATAGCTTTCGATTATTTGTTTAGTTTTGTTTGCATCTTCATGTTCATTAAAATAACTGATTACAATATCAGCTCCTTCTTTAGCAAATAAAATACTTACAGCTCGTCCAATACCACTATCACCACCTGAAATAATAACGACTTTATCTTTTAATTTTCCGCTTGGAACATAATTAGGATTTTCAAAAATTGGTAAAGGATTCATTTCATATTCCATACCTGGTTGATTAGTCTGATGTTGCTTGGGAAAAGTAATAGGTGTTTTCAAATTTTCATCTTTATATCCTAAGTATGGGATAGTAGGATAACTATCATTAGTCATATATATCACTCCTTAAATTTTATTCATAATAGTATATGTTAAAAAAATTAAATATAGAACTATAAATAAAAAAATGTAGTATAAATATTTATGATATTAATGAAAAAATATACTAAATGAAAAATAGATAATATTTTGCAATTAAAATTACAAATATTATCTATATTTATTTTTTTGAGATTAGGTAAAGAAATGCAATATGCAATAAGAAATAGTAAGATTATTAATATATAGAAGTGAATGTAAGTATGAGTGAAATTTTTAATAAATTGAATATCTAAATTACTTTTTTAAATCATAAATAATGTTAACTAATTTTTTGGATTCATTTATAATTTTAGATTTATCCTCTAAAATTGATTTGTCTATATAATAAGGTTTTCCAAAGGTCACAGTGACTTTTGAAAAAAATTTGGGCCTTCTAGTAATATTGACTGGTAAAATAGGGACATTTAATGAAGCTGATATAAATACTACACCTTTTTTTGCAACTTTTCTTATTTCTTTTTCATCTTTTATGACTTTACCTTCTGGAAAAATTAATAATTCTTGTATTCCGTCCTGTTTAAATATGTTCATAGAATGTAGTAAACTTTTAGCATCAGTTTTATTTCTATTTACTGGGAAAACATTGTAATGTTTAAATAATCTTCCTAGAATAGGATATTTGAATACTTCAGATTTTGCCATTATTGACAGATTACGTGTTATGGGATAAATAAAAAATGGGTCAAAAATACATGAGTGGTTTGGAGCAATTATCAATTTATCTTCTAGATATAAATTATCTAAATTGATGTATTCTACTCTAAATAAAAATTTACAAAATAGAAATTTTATAAATTTTTTCATATGCATATTTTTCACCTCTTCTAGAAAAAGTATACAAAAGTAATTTTTAAAAGTCAATAAAATATATTTACAATTTTTTATATCAATGTTATTATAAATGAAGGAGGGGATTAAATGAATTCTAGTGATAATAAAAAGAAAAAAACTGTATTGATTGCGATAATAATAGCAGTATTATTAATTATTGCAATTATAGTTGCAATTGTTTTAATAAACAATAATGGAAGCAAAGAAAATAATATGATTGATGGAAGTGATACATCTGATTATGCTAATAATCAAAATACATCAAATGAAACATACTTAAAAATGGCAAAAGAAATATGGAAGAAAGAAGTTGTTTTATTGGAAGCAGTGAAGTCAGGAGATATAAAGACATTAGTGGAAAATGCAAGAGCTGACGAATATATGATAGATGATTTTTTAGATAATCCAGATCAAGAATTTGTTGATGCAGCTTCAGAATATTTAAAATTTATGTATGCAGATTTGACATGGACTGATCCAGATGAAGAAAGATATGAAGATTGGGCAAAATCTTTAGAAAGAGAAATTAATGCAAAAATGAATGGTGATCAAGCAGCAGTTGATTGGATAAGTTTAAGTACATATGATTTAATAAAAGGAAGGAATTTTTATAAAATATATTCAACATATGGTGAGTTATATCCAGATGCTACAAGGGAGTGGAATAATGAAACGACTAGTGAAGCATATGAAATATTAAAGGCAACATTAAATAAGATTCCAATAGAAGATTCAATGATCGATATTGATGTTTTAGAATTTGATGCAAAAGGTAACTTTGTATTGGCATATGATTCTTTATTAGGCGATACAGAAATAGAGTCATTACACAATTCTTATTGGTTGAGAGATAGATATGGAGATGACTCTTGGGTTGGACATTTTATAATGGAAGATGTATTAGATTAGAAAATGGAATGAAGCATAAGGAAAAATAAGGGGCGGTAAAATGAACACAATTATAGGTGAGCTTGGAAAATCACAGAAATTTGTAGATATAGTAAAAGAAATAGAAAATAAAAAAAGTCCGATAGATATATCGGGCTTAACTGACGTTGGAATGATTCAAATTTTGCTTGGTATAAATGAATATGCAAAAAAGCCAATAGCATTGATTACATATAATGAAATACAGGCAAAACAAATTGTAGATAATCTAAAGACTTTTACAGATAAAGTAATCTTTTTTCCTAAAAAAGAGATTGTTACTTATGATTATATTGCAGAAAGTAAAGATTTACCATATGAAAGAATTGATGCATTAAATAGAATAAAAGAAAAAAGAACACCAATTATTGTAACAACAATAGAAAGTTTAATGCAAAAATTACCGGCTAAAGAAACTTTATATAAAAATGCAATTAACCTAAAAATTGGAGAAGTATATTCTTTAGAACAACTAAAACAAAAATTAGTAAGTTTAGGATATGTTAGATGTGAGTTAATCGAAGGTAGAGGGCAATTCAGTGTAAGAGGTGGTATTTTAGATGTATCACTTGACGATAAAATAGGTGTAAGAATAGAATTTTGGGGAGATGAAGTTGATTCAATAAGAAATTTTGCAATAGTAAGTCAAAGGTCAATAAATACTTTAGATAAGGTAGAAATATATCCAGCACATGAATATATATTAGAAGCTAAAATAGAAGATATATGTAAAAAAATTAGAAAAAATATAACTGATGATAAACAAGAAGAAATCATAGAAGAAGATATAGAACAAATAAAAGCGGGAAATTATATAAGTAAAATAGATAAGTATTTTGATTGTTTTTACAATAAGCAAGATACTTTAATTGATTATCTTAAAGAAAATTATATAATAGCAATTGATGAAGAAAGTAAAGTAAGTCAGAGAGCTATTAATATTTTGCAAGATATAAATAATTTAAGTAAAGCATTATTAGAAAAAGAAAAAATAGTTCCACAAGCCTTAAATGGAATGCTTACATATGATGTAATAGATGAAAAATTAGAAAAGTCAGGAAAAACTATTTTATATTTAGACAAACAAGATGTAGTTACAAAAAAACAAACGGAGAAATATACATTTGAATATAGAGAAATTAACTATTATAAAAGCGAAATAGAAAATCTTTTTGATGATTTAAGAAAATTATTAAAAGATAATAAAAATGTTTATATTTTAGTAGACAATAAGGAAAAAACAAAAAAGCTAAAAGATATATTAGAAAAGCAAGAAATACCAGCAAAAATAGAAGAAAAATTAGACAAAACAATAATAGTTAAATCAAAAGAAAAAATTGTGACAATTGGAGTTGGAAAAATATCATCAGGTTTTGAAAATTATGAAATTAATCAAGTTGTAATTTCAGCAGATGATTTAATAGATGGAGGAAAAAAGAAAAGAACAGTTGCAAATAAAGCCTATAAAGAAGGAGAAAAGGTAGTATTTGCAGACTTAAAAATAGGAGATTATGTAGTACATAAAACTTATGGAATAGGAATTTATATAGGTGTAAATACTATAACTGCAGATAGAACTACAAAAGATTATATAAAAATAAAATACCAAAATGATGATATTTTATATGTGCCAACAAACCAGTTAGATAGTATAAGAAAATATATTGGTGGAGATGCAATTCAACCTAAAATAAATAAACTAGGAAGTAAAGAATGGTCTGAGACAAAAGCAAAAGTAAAGAAAAATTTAAGAGCAGTAGCAAGAGAATTGATAGAATTATATGCGAAAAGAGAAAAAGCAAAAGGTTTTGCTTTTAGTAAAGATACACCTTGGCAGGCAGAGTTTGAAGCTAAATTTCCATATCAAGAAACAGATGACCAATTAAGATGTATTGATGAAGTGAAAAAAGATATGGAGATGTCAAGACCAATGGATAGATTGCTATGTGGTGATGTTGGATATGGAAAAACAGAAGTAGCAATAAGGGCAGCATTTAAAGCTGTAATGGATCAAAAACAAGTTGCATATTTAGTACCAACAACAGTTTTAGCAGATCAACAATATCAAGAGTTCAAGGAAAGAATGAAGGATTTTCCTATTAAGGTTGAATTATTAAATAGATTTAGAAGTGCTAAACAGCAAAAAGAGACAATAAGAAAATTGAAACTTGGTGAAGTTGATGTTGTTGTTGGAACACATAGACTACTTAGCAAAGACGTAGAATTTAAGGATATAGGATTGTTAATAATAGATGAGGAACACAGATTTGGTGTAAAAGCGAAGGAAAAGATAAAACAATATAAAGCAAATATTGATGTATTAACAATGACTGCAACACCTATTCCAAGAACAATGCATATGTCTATTGTTGGTATCAGAGATATGTCTGTTATATATGAACCACCTCAAAATAGGAAACCTGTGCAAACATATGTATTGGAATATGATACAGAAGTTATAAAAGAAGCTATAACAAAAGAACTTGAAAGAAATGGACAGGTATTTTATATATTTAATAATGTTGAAAATATTCAAAAGAAAGCAGATACTATATCAAGACTTGTTCCAGAAGCGGTTGTATCATATGCACATGGAAGGATGACAGGAACACAAATAGAAGACATTATGAAAGATTTTATAGACGGAAAGTCAAATGTACTTGTTTGTACAACAATATTGGAATCAGGAATAGATATTCCAAATGCTAATACTATAATAGTTGAAAATGCTGATAGAATGGGCTTGGCTCAACTTTATCAAATAAGAGGAAGAGTTGGAAGGTCTGATAAACAAGCATATGCATATATAACATATAAAAGAGATAAAATGCTATCAGAAGTAGCAGATAAAAGATTAAAAGCAATAAAGGAATTTACAGAATTTGGCTCAGGATTTAAAATTGCAATGAGAGATTTAGAAATAAGAGGTGCAGGAAGCTTACTTGGAGAGATACAGTCAGGCCACTTAGAACAAGTAGGATATGATACATATTGTAATTTATTAAATGAAGTAGTTAAAGAAATGAAAGGTGAAGAAGTAGTAGAAGATATAGATATACAAATAGATTTGAATGTAACAAGTTATATTCCTGATGAGTATATATCTGATTCTGCACAAAAAATAGAAATTTATCAAAATATTGCATTGTGTAAGAATGAAGAAGATATTCAAAATGAAATAGATGAAATAATAGATAGATTTGGAAATATGCCACCTGAACTAGAAAATCTGTTAGATATTGCAAGAATAAAATATCTTGCTAAAAATTTATATATTACAAAGATAATGAGTAAAAGAACAGCTGTTGTATTTACATTTGAACAGAGTAAATTTAATGTTAATATAGAAGAATTAGTAAAACAGTATAGAAATAGAATTAAATTTTCACCAGGTGTTAAACCAATGATTACTTTAGAAATTGGAACAACTAATGAAAGACAAATATTAAATGATGTGCAAGAAGTTTTAAAAATTTTACAATAAGTCAAAATTAAAATCTACATACATTAATTTTGATTAACTATTATTTATGAGGAGTCCTATAATGAATGTAATTTCAAGTAAAAATAATGAATTTGTAAAGCATATAAAAAAATTAAAAGATAAAAAATACAGAGATTTAAATAATGAATTTATAATAGAAGGAATAAAAATAATAGAAGAAGCAATAAATGAAAATGCAAAAATAAAGCAAATTATTATATGTGATGACTGTGAGAAAACTTCAAGTATTCCAAAAGAACTAATGTATGAAATAGCAAAATATGAATGTGTATATGTTACAAATCAAATATTTGAAACCTTAACAGATGTTAAAAATCCACAGGGAATAATGGCAATAATGGAAAAAAATATGATAGCATCACAATTAAAAAAAGAAGATGAAATACAGTCAATAGATTATACACAAGATATAATAGTAGCATTAGATGATATCCAAGATCCTGGAAATTTGGGGACAATTTTAAGAACTGTAGATAGTATAGGAGTTAACCAAATATTAGTATCAAAGGGAACAGCAGATAGTTATAATCCAAAGGTTGTTCGTTCAACAATGGGAGCAATTTTTAGAGTTAAAATTATTGAGTGTGAGAATTTAAAAGAAGTCTTACAAAATTTAAAAAAACAAAAATATAATGTAGTGGTAACATCATTGAAAACTAAAAATAGTATATATGATGTTGATTATAACAAAAAAATAATTGTTATTGGAAATGAGGCAAATGGTGTAAGTGAAGAAATACAAAAAATAGCAGATGAAAAGGTAAAAATACCAATGCTTGGTAAAACTGAAAGTTTAAATGCTTCTGTTGCAACTGGAATTATTTTGTATGAGTATGTTAGACAGAAATTGAAAAATAAATAGAAATAAATAGGACATAAAAATATTAATATGTCAAATATAGCAAAGAATATTTTACTATATAGAGTAGATATTCTTTGTTTTAGTTTTGTTTAATATATTATTAAAAAAGTTAGATATAGTGATTGCATTTTACAGAAAATTTTGTATAATAAATCTGGTGAAAATGATGTACAGAGAAAAATTAAATGATTTATATGAATGGAAAAAGAAAAAGAATAAACAGCCACTTTTGATAAGAGGAGCAAGAAAAACAGGTAAAACTTGGATAGCCCAAGAATTTGCTAATCAAATGTATAGTAATGTTATTTATGTGGAGCTTGGAGAGAAAATAGTATGTAATTATCTGAACGAAATTAAAAAGTTGGAAAATATACAAGATGTTTTAAATTTAGAATTTGATAGAAATAGTGATGATATAATATTGATTTTAGATAATATTGAAAATATTACAGATTTAAAGGAACTTCAAATTATAGTAGATAAGATGACCTGTGATATTATATTAATTACATCTAGGTTATTAGAAAGTGATTTGAAATTTAATGTAAGAACTTTGAAACTTTTTCCATTGACTTATCAAGAGTTTTTGTATGCAATAGAGGAAAATGAATTAGCTGATTATATAGAAAAGTTAGACTTTGAAAATATAAATAGAGAATCTAAGAAATATATAAATAATCTTAAAAAATATATTTATATTGGTGGAATGCCAGAAGTTGTAAAAAGATTTGCTGAAACAAAGGATTATAGATTGGTTAGAGAAAAACAAGAAGAGATTATAAATATTATTATTAATGATATGAAAGAAGAAGGTACTGTTCTGGGAGATGAATTGAAAACAGTGTTTCTTAATTCTATAGAGCAGGTACAAAAAGAGCAAAAAGAGTTTGATTTTAGGAATATTAAAATAGGTACAAGATTAGTTCAATATGAACCAATTGTAAATATATTAAAAGAAAGAGGATATGTATATAAGGTTAATAAAGCATTGAGACCTGGAATACCAATGAATGCTTTTCAGGATGTGTTGAACTTTAAATTGTTTCCTTTTGATATAGGGCTAATTAGTTGTTTAATGAATTTGGATTTAAGTATTATTTTGCAGGGAAATGAAATTTTTAAGGTTGCTAATAGTGTTTTTGAAAAGCAATTTGTAATTCAAGAACTTTCAAATAAAATTGGAACTCAAATTTATTATTGGAAAGAGAGTAATACAAAGTATGAGATTGATTTTTTGGTGCAGTTACAAGCTAAGGTGATTCCTATTAAGATTAATTTGTGGGATAATAAGATTGATAGTAGTATAAGATGGTTTCATCGAAAGTTTGAGAACTATTCTAGTGTTAATATTACTTTTGAACGATATAAGTGGCAGGGATGGTATACTGATATTCCTATTTTTTTGGTGGGAAAGATTAAGGAATTGATTGCAAAAAATAAATTGAATTGGAGTTGATAGATATGAAATTAAATATAGTAATGGTTGAACCTGAAATACCACAAAATACAGGAAATATAGCAAGAACTTGTGCTATAACTGGTGCAAAATTGCATTTAGTGCATCCATTGGGGTTTAGAATTGATGAAAAATCTGTGAAGAGGGCAGGATTAGATTATTGGGATAAAATTGAAATTGAAGAGCATGATTCTTTGGAAAAATTTTTGGAGAAGTATAAGCCAGAGGATTATAATATGTTTTTTGCTACAACTAAAGGAAAGACCAAGTATACAGATGTAGATTATTCTAAAATGGATGAAGTTTTTGTTTTATATGGTAAAGAGACAAAAGGTTTGCCAGAATGGCTTTTGGAAAAGTATTTGAATACTAAGACAATAAGAATACCTATGTTGCCTACATTGAGGTCTTTAAATTTGTCAAACTCAGTTGCTATTATTACTTATGAGATTTTGAGGCAAAAGAATTTTGAGGATTTACAAGAGATAAGCACATATTTTGATAAATAAAGAAAAAATATTAAGAATATTTACTAATATTAGTAGGTATTCTTTTTTAAAATTATGGTAAAGTATTAGTGGGATAAATGCAAAATAACCAAAATCCAGTTCATATGAACTGGATTCTGGAAAAGTCTTAGTGAAGACTTTTAACTTGGGTTAGTAACACTTAGAGTGTTAATCTTCATATCTGCCCACATAGTTGCCATGACTGTCTCTAATGGTTCCATCGCTACTAACTTTCCCAGCATAATTGCCGTTCCGGTCGCGAATAGTTCCATCACTGCTTACTCTGCCTGTTAAGTTACCGCCACGATCACGAATTTCTCCACCGCGGTAAGTACCAGACATTCTGCCATTGGAGTCACGAAGTGTTCCATCGCTATCCAAACTACCACTACGGTTACCTGAACGATTCCTAAAGATTGACATAATGTTACTCCTTTCTGTACTGAAATAACCCACTAGTTACATATAGAATTTTTATCTATACATATAAAGTTTACCATAAATACAAATGGGTTGTCAATAATTTTCTTCAAAAAAGTATAAGTTTTAGTTATACTTTTTTGAAGAAAATTGCTAAAAAAATTATTTACAAATAAAGCAAATAGGGTTATAATATTAAAGCGTGGAGGAAATAAAATTGAGCTTGAAATATAATATAGTATACAATAAGTGCAACCAGAGCGCTATTAGTATTTTAGATATAAATAAGGTAAATTGGAAGGAACTTCAAGAAGAGAAATACCTAAATTTTAATATAGATTTAATGGACATGAATAAAAAAAATTTAAGAAAAGTAATTAAAGCTATAGAAAAAATATTAAAAAAATATACATCGAAATATGAATATAATTTTTATATTTCGAATTTTAATGAAAATAATCAAAATCATAAAGATTTTATTAAAATAATTGAGACATTATTTTTAAAAGATATACGAGATAGATATAATTTTATTTATGATGAAGTATGTAAATTTCTTGATAATGAATTTATTAGTAAGGATCTTTGTCAATTTAGAAATAATAAGTGTGGAGAAAAAGAAAACTTGTCTTCAGAGGTGGGATGCTGTAGACATTATAAAAATAAACTTATTGGACCTATAGGTTTAAAAAATCCTTTGATAGTATGTGAGTACTTGAAAAATAAAAGATGTTCGGCTAAATGCATATCTTGTAAGTTATATACATGTGATTACTTAAGAAGGAAAGGAATACAATTTAAAATTAAAAATATAGTATTGTTAGATATTTTTTTTAATCCAATACAGAAATTTATAATTAAATATTCTGTATTTACGCCTAAAGAAGAAATAATAAGAAAGTTACTTCTTTTTAAATAAAAATAGATAATAAAATGACAGTTGCATGGTCTGAAATTTTAGTATGACTATGCACTTTTTTTGTTCACTAAACTTAAGAGATTAACATAAAATATATTAAAGCGACAAGGAGGTAAGTATGGAATCAATATTGGAATTAAAAAATATAAGTAAAAAATACCAAGCAAAACAAGGTGAAGTATTAGCCTTGCAAAATATAAATTTAAGAGTCAAAAAGGGTGAATTTATAAGTATAATTGGGCCAAGTGGTTGTGGCAAATCAACTTTACTTTCTATAATAAGTGGCTTAGAAGAAAAGTCAACAGGAGAAATCTACATAGAGGGAAAGAGAATTGAAAAAACATCAGATGAAATAGGATATATGTTGCAAAAAGATTGTTTATTAGAATGGAGAACAATATATAGTAATAGTATTTTAGGATTAGAAATAAAAGGAAAATTATCAAAGACAAGTCAAAACTATGTAGAAGATTTGTTAAGAAAATATAATTTGTATGAATTTAAAGATAAATATCCATCAGAATTATCAGGAGGAATGAGACAAAGAGCAGCACTAATTAGAACGCTTGCAATAAAACCAAAAATATTGTTACTTGATGAGGCTTTTTCTGCATTAGATTATCAAACAAGAATTATGGTTACAAATGATATATATGATATTTTGAGAAAAGAAAATATAACTACGATAATAGTTACACATGATATTTCAGAAGCAATAAGTATGTCTGATAGAGTGGTTGTTTTGACCAAAAGACCAGGAACTGTTAAAGATGTCCATAAGATAGAATTTGATATAGAAAATAGAAATCCAATTAACTGTAGAGAAAGTCCTAAATTTAGTAAGTATTTTAATACTTTATGGAAGGAGCTACGCGATGATGAATAATTTAATAATTTCTAAGGAAAGAAAAGAATATATTAAGAAAAATAAGAGAAAAAAGAGATTGGTAACAGTAGCACAAATATTGATTTTAGTAATCTTTTTAGGTGTATGGGAATTACTTGCAAATGCTAAAATTATTGATAGTTTTATAACAAGTCAGCCAAGTAGAATATTAGAAACATTTATGAATTTAGGTTCAAATGATTTACTAAAACATATAGGTGTAACTGTATATGAGACAGTTGTAGGATTTCTAATAGGAACAATATTAGGAATAATTATTGCAATAATCTTATGGTGGTCGGATTTTTTGGCAAAGGTGTTAGATCCATATTTAGTTGTATTAAATAGTTTACCCAAAGTAGCACTTCGGACCTGTTATAATAATTTGGGTAGGTGCAGGGACACCTGCAATTATTGTTATGGCAGTAGCGATTTCGCTTGTTGTAACTATATTGGAAAATCTTAATGGGTTTTTAAGAACAGATAAAGATTTAATTAAAATGGCGAAAACATTTCAAGCAAGCAAGTGGCAGATATTAACAAAAATAGTGATACCTGCAAATATTTCTACATTTATTAACTCACTAAAAGTAAATATTGGATTATCATTAGTTGGAGTAATTTCAGGGGAGTTTTTAGTTTCAAAGGCAGGACTTGGATATTTGATTGTGTATGGGGGTCAAGTGTTTAAGTTAGATTTAGTTATGGCTAGTGTAATAATTTTGGGAGTTGTTGCAGGGCTAATGTATCTTGCGGTGTTAGTACTTGAGAAATTTATTTTAAAGGTGAAAAGATTCAAGTAAAAATTTAAATATTATGTGAGTAAAAAAATTCATCAGTTAATATAAATGGTTGATGAGTTTTTTTCTTAAATTATGATTTAAAGTTTACTATTTTTATTTAAAAATAAATAATAAAAAGTTATATTTTATTTTAATTTCACACATCCAAATAATAAACATAATATATATAAAAATATAAGAGGGGGTGTGAAATGAATAAAAAGAGATTAACATATGTAATATCAATAATTATACTTATAGCCATAATAGTTAGCATTTGTATTATTAAAAATAACTCAACTAATGATGAAAATACATTAGAAACAATAAATGTAAGTGAAGTAACGCGTTCTGTATTTTATGCACCACAATATGTAGCAATAAATAATGGATTTTTCGAAAAAAACGGAATAAAAATTGAACTTACAACGTCTGCAGGAGCAGATGCAGTAATGACATCAGTTTTATCAAATCAAGTAGAAATAGGATTTGCAGGTCCAGAGGCATCAATTTATGTATATAATGAAGGAAAGGAAGATTATTGCCAAGTATTTGCTCAAATGACAAAAAAAGATGGTTCATTATTAGTATCTAAAAATCCAAATGATAATTTTAAATGGACAGATGTAAAAGGAACAACAATTATTCCAGGAAGAAAAGGTGGAGTACCATTTATGACATTAGAATATGTATTAAAGCAAAATGGAATAAATCCGGGAACAGATGTTGTTTTAGATGATAGTATTAAATTTGATTTAATGGCAGGTGCATTTACAGCAGGAGACGCAGAATATGTTACATTATTTGAGCCAACAGCATCATTAACAGAATTAGAAGGAAAAGGATATGTAGTAGCATCAGTCGGAGAGGCAGCAGGAGAGATACCATATACGGCATATTTTGCTAAAAAAAGCTATATAGAAGAAAATAGAGATATAATACAAGGATTTACAAATGCGATATATGAAGGTGAACAATGGGTAAAAAATCACTCAAGCAGAGAAATTGCAGAAGCAATTCAAAGCTTTTTCCCAGATACTGATATAGAACTATTGGAAAGAGCAATACAGAGTTATAAAGATATAGATGCTTGGAATGAAACACCTGTATTGAAACAAGAAAGTTTTAACAAATTACAAGAAGTAATGACATTAGCAGGTGAATTAACAGATAAAGCTCCTTATGAGAAGATTGTAAATAATGAATTTGCTGAGAATGTTTCAATGTGATAATTTTTGGATAAAAAGAAAAATACATTTATTAAGTGAATTGAATTTATAAGGTTTCAATTTGACGATTTGTGACAAAAAACAACAAAAAGAAATTATTTATGACATATTTCTAATTTATAAAGTCGAATTTTGCGATGAGTTTTTGTATAAATTTGGAAAAAAACATTGTAAAATTCGATTTATTATGTTAAAACTAATATTAAGAAGATAAAGTTTATTTCAAATTATTTAAAATTCAAAATCTTAATATCAAGATATCTAAAAAAATTTCTTAATCTATTTTTATGATTATATTTTTTATTCGAATTATATTCAAGATATATTTTTTGTTATATATTTCAGAAAGGAGTGAAATTGAAATTTTTTACTTATAATGACTACTTAGACTATTTGCAGGATAGTGAGTTAATGAATAAAATAAGGGCTAGAGAAAAAAAGGTTAGAAATGATATGAATACAAAAATGATAAAAAGGGTAGACAAGCTTTTTTTAGAATTAATCAATCAAGAAAAAGAAGTAGCTGATTTTTTGAAAGAGTGTATTACAAATAATTCTATTCATATTAACCAAGGCAATATTCATAAATGTATTTTTAACAATTTATCTATGAAAGATAATAGGGCAGTTGTATATAAAATGATTGATAAAGAGATTTATTTTGTATTGCAATATGAAATTGAGGTGAATTTTAATGTCGGATACAATGTTTTAGAATCCTGTATAAACATAATGAATGAATGGAAGGAGAAAGAGAAGAAAATCAATGAAAAATATCCAATTATCTTTCCTATTATTATTTATACAGGAAAAGAAAAGTGGAGTAAATCTTATAATGAAATCAGATATGTAAAGGTTCTTAAAAATGGTATGTATTTTGCATATAATATTATAGATAGTGCGGATTATTCTAAAGAAGAGCTATTAAATAAAAATTCTTTGATTTTTAATCTTATGTTGCTAAAAAAGATTAATAAAAGTGAGATAAAAAAAGTTTTAATACAGTTAATTAAAAATAGTAAAGATTCTAAGAAAGTTTTAAAATTTCAAAAAATATTTAATTTCGTTTGTGGTGATTTTAAGAATTGATATTAATCTAAATTTATTTGAATTCTTTTGTGTTATTTCTAAAATATTTTTCTATTGTCTATAAAGTTTAAACTATGAATTGAATAAAATCAAAAAGTTTGAAATTTTTCTTATTGTGAAAATAATATAATTATGATAGAATATATTTGAAATTTATATAGGAAGATTTGTAACAAAAGGTGAGATAAATGTATTTAAAAAGATTAGAAATGCAAGGATTTAAATCATTTGCAGATAAAACAGTTTTAGAATTAAGAAATGGGATAACATCTGTTATAGGACCTAATGGTTCTGGGAAAAGCAACTTATCTGATGCAATAAGATGGGTTCTTGGTGAGCAAAGTATGAAGTCATTAAGAGGAAGTAAATCACTTGATGTTATTTTTGCTGGAACACAAAATAGAAAATCATTAGGATTTGCAGAAGCATCGTTAGTTTTTGATAATTCTGATGGAACATTACCAATAGAATATCAAGAAGTAACTGTTACTAGAAAATTATATAGAAGTGGAGAAACAGGATATTTTATAAATAAAACACCATGTAGATTAAAAGATGTATTAGAACTTTTTATGGATACAGGTATTGGTAGAGATGGTTATTCAATTATTGGACAAGGAAAAATTGACGAAATATTAAGTAATAAATCAGAAGATAGAAGACATATTTTTGAAGAAGCAGCAGGTATTGTAAAATATAGAATAAGGAAGCAAGAATCTGAAAAAAAGTTAGAACACACAAAATTAAATTTATTAAGAATAAATGATATTTTAACAGAAATTGAAGGGAATTTAGAACCACTAAAAGAGCAATCAGAAAAAGCAAAAAGATATTTGAATTTAAGGGATGAGTTAAAAAATATTGAAATTGGATTATTTATTCATAATATTGATAAATATAAACAAACCTTAGAAGAATTAACTAAAGACGAAGAAATCACAAAGGAACAATGCAATGAAGAAGAAGGAAAGCTTGAAAGAATAAAAATGCTAAAAGAAGAATTGAAGACAGCAATTGATGAGATTACAATTAGAATAGAGGAAATGTCAAATTTAGGTTTTGAAAGTCAAAAAGAAATAGAAATGCTAAATTCTGACATTAATGTAGCTAAAGCAAGAATATCAAATAACAATGATAATAGAAAAAGATTTGAGGAAGAAATAGAAGAAAATAAGAAAAGAAAAAATGAACTTGAAGAAGAATTAAAGCAAAAAGAAGATAAGAAATATAATTTAAGAGAAAATAAAGAAAAATTTGCTAAAGAATTGGGGGAAAAAGAAAAAGCTTTAGCTGATATAACAAAAACATTATCAGACAAAGAATTAGAAATAGAGCAATATAAAAGAACAGTAGAAGAAAACACAGACAAGAAGTATGAATTACAATCTGATATCAACACTCAGATTATAAATTATGAAAATTATGAAAAAAGACAAAAACAAATAGATTCTGAATTACAATCTAATATATCTGAATTAGATAATACTAGAATGAGAAAAGAAGATATATCAAAAGACTTTTATGAAATAGAAAATAAAAGAAATAAAGTAGTAAAAGAAATTGAAAACATAAAAAGTCAAAAAGATGAGGTAACTCAAAAGATAAAATCATTTGAACTTAAAATGAATAATTTAGCCGGTGAAATTAGAATAAAAGAATCTAGACAGAAATTTTTAATAGAAACTGAAAAAGAAAAAGAAGGTTATATCAAGAGTGTAAAAGAATTATTAAAAGATTGTGAGAATATAAAAGATTTAGGAAAAGGAATGTATGGTGTACTTGCAAATATTATAGAAGTACCAGAAGAATTACAAACAGCAATTGAAATGTGTTTAGGTGCAAGTTTGCAAAATATAGTAACAGAAACAGAAGAAGATGCAAAAAGGTTAGTTGAACATTTAAGAAAAAATAATTTAGGAAGAGCATCATTTTTACCAATTTCATCTGTAAGAGGTAATAAATTAGAAAAAATAAGGACAAATGAAAAAGGATTTATAGGAGTAGCAGCAGACTTAATAAAATACAACAAAAAATATGAACAAATTATATATAATTTACTAGGAAGAACAGTTATAGTTGACAATATGGATACTGCTATAAAAATTGCAAAGCAAAATAAATATTCATTTAGAATCGTAACAAAAGAAGGTGATGTAATAAATTCATCTGGAGCAATAACAGGTGGATCAGTTGCTAAAAAAACAGTAAATATTTTAGGAAGAAGTAAAGAAATAGAAAAATTAGGAAAAGAAATAAATGAAGGCAAGAAAAAAATAGAAGAGTTAACAAAAGAAAAAGAAGAATATGAAAATTCAATAGAAGGAATATTAGAACTTTCAACAAATCTAGAAAAAGAATTACAAGAAATAGATATAACATATGCAACAGAAAAACAGAAAATAGTTTTGATTGAAGAAAGTATTCAAAAAATTGAAAAAAGAATAAAAGCATTAAAAGAAGAAAAACAAAAGTTAGAAGAACAAAAAGAAGAAGCAAAAGAAATGCAAGAAAAAACAAAAGAAGTTATACAGAAATTATCAGAAGAAACAAACAAATTAACACAATTTATAACAGAATATACTGAATTGAACAAAGATAATCAAAAATATATTGATGATTTAAACTTTGATATAACAAATTTAAAAATATCAGTATCATCATTTGATGAAAGTGAAAGTTCAATAGAAGAAATACAACAAAGAATAAATCAAGAAATAGAAGCAAATGATAAAGCTAGAGTAAATAAAATCAATCAAATAGAACAAATAAATCAAGATAATACTAACTTAGAAGAAACAATAAAAGAAATAAAAGAAAAAATAGAAAAAATAAAAGAAGAAGTAAAAACAAGTGGTACAAAAATAGAGACATTAAAACAAGAAAGAATAGAAAAAAATCAAAAATTAGAAAAACAAGAAGAACAAATAACAGAAAAATTTGCAATAATTGAAGATTTAAAATCACAATTAGTAAAAATAGAAGTACGAAAAACAAAACTAGAAGAAGACATAAATAATATAATTAACAAAATGTGGGAAGAATATGAATTAACACCTAATACTGTAACAGATTATCAAAAACCAGAAAATGTAGCTAATACGCAAAAAAGAGTTAATGAATTAAGAGCAGAAATGAAGGAATTAGGAAGTGTTAATTTAGACTCAATTGACGAATATAAAAATTTAAAAGAGCGTTATGACTTTATGAGTGAGCAAAGACTAGACTTAGAAACTACAATGACAAAATTAAGAAAAATAGTTACAGAAATGACACAGATAATGAAAGAGCAATTTAAAGAAAAATTTAAAACAATCAACAAAAACTTCCAAGAAGTATTCCAAGAACTATTTGGAGGAGGAAAGGCAGAGCTAAAACTTGAAGACGAAGAAAATATCTTAGAATGTGGAATAGAAATAACAGTACAACCACCAGGCAAAAAATTGCAAAGTATGTCACTTCTATCAGGAGGAGAAAAAGCACTGACAGCAATAGCATTATTATTTGCAATATTAAAAATAAATCCAGCACCATTTTGTGTATTAGACGAAATAGAAGCGGCATTAGACGATGTAAATGTATATAGATATGCAGAATATCTTAAAAAGTTTGCACAAGATACACAATTTTTAGTAATAACACATAGAAAAGGAACAATGGAAGTTGCCGATACTGTTTATGGTGTTACAATGGAAGAAAGCGGAATATCTAAGCTTTTATCAATGAAATTGGCATAGGGATTTAGGGACGGTCCTTAAAATCCCTCCTAGAAGGGATTTTGGGGACGGACCTATGTTTTTCTTTTTTTAATGGGATGAATGTCAATGGGACGGAGGTTTTGACAATATTTTAGAATTGTCAAAACCTCTGTTCTTATTTATACAAAATATTAGATATAATTGGAATTTGTTTTCATTAATTATATTAATTTTACTATGCCAATTATAACAAGTAAAATCCCAGAAACAATTGACCAGATATTATCTGGCATTTTTTTAAAATTATAAAGTTTATTTCCAAAAAAAATTCCCAAATTAAGAAAAATTAATTGAAAAATACTAATAAAAAAAGGAAAGAAAAGTGAATAAACACTTATCATACTAAAGCCAATTCCAATGCAAAAACTATCTAGTGACAAAGCTAATCCTAAAAACAGAGCTTCTTTAGAGTCAATTGTATTAGATTTATCTAAATCTGAATAGCTAGGATTTTTAATAATTTTTATAGTAATACCTAAAAATTTAATAAAAAATGAATAAATCTCTTCTTTAGAATGGCAATCCATTTTTTGATTAAAAGGATTTGAAAAATCTTTTTTGTTTTTTTTAAAAGATTGAAAAAATATAAAAAATCCCATTGCTACTAAAATGCAACCACCCAAGTTTCTAACGATAAAGTCTGGTAAAACATATTTTAACCCATTTCCAAACCAAATAGAAACAATGGAAATGGAAAAAGAAATAATAAATAAAACAATTTTAGCAAGAAAAGTAATTTTGGTATTTTTAATTCCATATGTAATACCAATTCCCAAAGAATCAATACTACTTGAAATAGCTAAAATTAAAGAATTTATAAACATTTTCAACACTCCAAAATAATATAAAAATCATAAAAACTAGGAAAAATAGAAAAAATTTTTAAGGATCGTCCCCAAAATCCCTGCTAGGAGGGATTTTAAGGACCGTCCCTAAATCCCTATTTCTATATTATAGTAATAAAAGAAATAAAATGTGAATATAGTTAAGTGAGACAAGTAAATGTTACTATAAAATACAAAGGAGAGTGTTATTATGTGGTATACTTTGAGAAAAGAGGAAGTTATACGAAAGTTAAAGACCGATGAGAAAAATGGTTTAACAGATACTGAGGTAATGGAGAGGGAGAAGGAATATGGAAAAAATAAATTGGCAGAGAAGAAGAAGGAGAGTTTAATCGTTAAGTTTTTTAAGCAATTTAATGATTTTATGATAATAATATTAATTATTGCTTCAATAATTTCAGCACTTGTTTCTAAAATGCAAGGAGAGAATGATTATTTTGATTCTATAATTATTATTGCTATTGTAGTTCTGAATGCAATAATGGGAGTCGTGCAAGAGGCTAAGGCAGAGAAGTCAATTGAGAGCTTAAAAAAGATGACAGTACAGAAAGCAAAGGTTATTAGAGATGGAAAAACTAAAGAAATTGATGCAGAAGATATAGTTCCAGGGGATTTGGTAATATTGGAAGCTGGTAATTATGTTCCAGCTGATGTTAGAATAATTGAAGCTTATCAGTTGAAAATAGAAGAGTCTAGTTTAACTGGTGAGACTGTTCCGTCTGAAAAGGATGCAGATTTTTATAGTAAGGAGAATATTCCATTAGGTGATAGGGAAAATTTAGCTTTTATGGCAAGTATAGTTGTAAATGGTCATGGCAAAGCTGTAGTAACTGATACTGGAATGAAGACTGAAGTTGGTAAAATAGCAAATATGATGATAGAAAATGAGTCGCCAGAAACACCTATTCAGGCTAAATTAGGACAGGTTGGAAAGATTTTAGGTGTTGCGTGTTTGGTTATTTGTATAATTATATTTGTAATAGGTTTACTTAAAAAGATAGACCCAATTGAGATGTTTATGACGTCAGTTGGACTTGCTGTTGCTGCTATACCGGAAGGATTGCCTGCTATTGTGACAATTGTTTTATCAATTGGTGTAACTAAAATGGCAAAGAAAAATAGTATAATTAGAAAGTTACCAGCTGTTGAGACTTTGGGAAGTAGTACTGTGATTTGTTCTGATAAAACAGGAACTTTAACACAAAATAAAATGAAGATAGTGGAAATATATGCGAAGGATAATAAGAGAATTTTGGAATTTGGTGCTATGTGTACAGATTGTGAAATTAATGTTGGAGAGAATCAAAAAAGAGAAATTATTGGTGAACCAACAGAAAAGGCAATAGTTGAGAAGTTATTTGAAATTGGTGAAACAAAAGAAGAATTGGAACAATTATCACCTCGAGTAAATGAAATTCCTTTTGATTCAAATAGAAAAATGATGACGACAATACATAAAGTGGGAAATAAATATAGAATTATTACTAAAGGTGCTCCAGATGTATTGCTAAAAAAATGTGTTAATAATGAGATATCAGGACAGATGATGACAGAAAAAGAAAGAAAAGATATATTGAATAAAAATATGAAGATGGCTAATAAAGCATTAAGAGTATTGGCAGTAGCATATAAAGATGTAGTAAATCTTCCAAAAGACATATCATCAGAAACGATAGAAAATGATTTGAATTTTGTGGGATTATTTGGAATGATAGATCCTCCAAGAGAGGGAGTAGAAGAAGCTGTAAAGACTTGCAAAAAAGCAGGTATAAAAACTGTAATGATAACAGGAGATCATTTAGAGACTGCTAAAGCAATTGCAAAGGATTTAAAAATTTTAGGACCATATGATAAAGCGATAACAGGGCAGGATTTAGAGAAAATGACAGATGAGACATTAAGGAAAAATATAAAGGATTATTCGGTATTTGCAAGGGTGAGTCCTGAACATAAGGTTAGAATAGTGAAGGCTTGGCAACAAACTGGTGCCGTTGTTGCGATGACAGGTGATGGAGTGAATGATAGTCCTGCTTTAAAAAATGCTGATATAGGAATAGCTATGGGAATGAATGGAACAGATGTGGCTAAAAATGCGGCAGATATGATTTTGACAGATGATAATTTTGTTACAATTGTAGAAGCTGTGAAACAGGGAAGAAATATTTATGATAATATAAGGAAGGCAATACATTTTTTAATTGCTACAAATATTGGGGAAATTGTAACGATTTTTATGGGACTTGTGCTTGGGTTAAAGTCTCCATTGCTTGCAATTCAATTGTTATGGATAAATTTGGTTACAGATTCATTGCCTGCAATAGCTTTGGGATTGGAAAAACCCGAAAAGGATATTATGAATAGGAAACCTGTAAATAGTAAGAAGGGGTTGTTTGCAGATGGATTGTGGAATAAGATTGTGCTTGAGGGGATATTAATTGGAATTTTAACTTTGGTTTCATTTAGTATTGGGAATAAGTATTATGGAATTGAGGTTGCAAGGACAATGGCTTTTATGACAATTGGATTGTTGGAACTTATACATAGTTTTAATATTAAAAGTGAAAGGTCTTTGTTTAAAACGGGGATTTTTGATAATAAGTATTTAGTTGGTGCTTTGGTGCTTGGAATTTTTGTTCAAACTGTGGTTGTTATTATTCCACCTGTTGCAGATGTTTTTGAATTGACTAATTTGACAATGGTTCAATGGTTGATTACTATAGGGATTTCAGTGTTGCCTATTCCTGTGATTGAGTTGCAGAAGAGATTTGATAGTAA